>CAZEQG010000398.1:0-3410 GCA_964514295.1 uncultured Alphaproteobacteria bacterium | reverse complement strand
CAGCGGCGGCCGCCGCCGCGGCGGCGCGGAGCTGGCGCTGCTGCGCGGCGATGCGGAAAGGTGCGTTTGCAGCGCCATAGCCGCGATAGCCGCCGCGCCGCTCCACCACCTCGAAGATCAGCCCGTCGCCCCAGGCCGGCGCGTAGAGCTGGAAGAACTCGCCGTGCTCGTCGCGGTCGTAGAGGATGTTCTCGGCCCGCAGCCGGTCGGCCAGGGCGGGGTCCAGGCCGAAGCGCGCCTCGATGTCGTCGTGGTAGTTGGGCGACAGCGCAAGGCTGGCAAAGCCGGTCCGGCGCAGGGCGGCCGCCGTGGCCAGGATGTCGCCGGTGGCAAAGGCCAGGTGCTGTACGGCCGAGCCGAAGCTCTCGGCAATGAAGCGCCCGGCCAGGGTACGGCGGTTCTCGGCGCCGTTGAGTGTCAGCCGCAGGGCGCCGTCGGGGCTCTCGATGGCCTGGCTGCGGACGACGCCGGCCGGGTCCACGACATCGACCATCGGCGCCTTCGTGACCTCGAAGATCGCGGTGTAGAACAGCAGCCAGGTTAGCATCTCGTCATGCGGCACGGTCTGGCCGATATGGTCGATGCGGGTCAGCCCGGCGCCCTGGCCCGATTCGCGGCCCTGGCCCGCGCCGGCCGGGCGGAACTCGATGTCCCACACCCGCGACAGGTCGGCGCTGTCGTCGAGCAGGTAGATGATGCCGCCGCCGACACCGCGGATCGCCGGGATCGCAAGCTCGCCGGGGCTGACCGGCTGGGTGAAGGGCTCGGCCCCCAGCGCCCGGGCGCGCGCCACCGTTGCCGCCGCATCGGCCACCTTCAGCCCGATGGCATAGGCCGTCGTGCCGTGGGAGACATAGGCCGAATGCGCCAGGCCGCGGGTCTCGGTGTTGACGACGATGTTCACCTGACCCTGGCGGTAGACTGCGACATCCTTGGACACGTGCCGGCCGGCCAGGTCGAAGCCGAGGCTTTCCAGCAGCGCCACCAGGGAGCGCCCGCCCGCCGGGCCGGTGGCGAACTCCACGAACTCGATGCCGCGCACGCGGCTCGGCGGCGGCATGGCGGGCAGGCTGGCGGGCAGGGCGGGTTCCGCCCGCCGCACCTGGTCCATCAGATGGATCAGCGAGCGCCGGCCGTCGCGCGCGATGGCGCGTGCCTGGCCGCCGCGGAACTGGTCGTTGAAGATCTCCAGCGACAGATAGCCGTCATAGCCGGTGGCGGTGACGGCGCGCATGAAGTCGACCACCGGCAGGTCGCCTTCGCCCGGCATGTTGCGGAAGTGCCGGCTCCAGTACAGCAGGTCCATCTCTATCAGCGGCGCGTCGGCAAGCTGGACGATGAAGATCCTGTCCTTCGGGATCGCCCGGATCGAGCCGACATCGATCCGCCGCGCCAGGGTGTGGAAGGAATCGAGGATCAGCCCAACCGCCGGATGGTCGGCGCGCCGCACGATCTCCCAGGCGTCGCGGTGGTCATGGACATGCCGGCCCCAGGCCAGCGCCTCGTAACCCACGCGCAGGCCCCTGGCGGCGGCACGCTCGCCAAGCTCCCGGAAATCGGCCGCCGCCCGGTCGATGCCGCCGAGCGAGGCGGCCGACAGGCTGGAGCACACCAGCATCAGCCTGGCGCCCAGCTCCTGCATCACGTCGAACTTGCGCTCGGCACGGTCGAAGGCGCGGCTGCGCAGCGGTTCCGGCAGCCCCTCGAAGTCGCGGAAGGGCTGGAACAGGGTGACCTCCAGCCCAGCATCGCGCACCATCCGGCCGATGTCGCGTGGGCCGGCGTCGAAGGCGACCAGGTCGTTCTCGAAGATCTCCACGCCGTCGAACCCGGCGGCCGCGATGGCCGCCAGCTTCTCCGGCAGGTCGCCGCTGATCGAGACCGTCGCCATCGAGGTCTTCATCGCTTCCTCCCCTGGCCGCCGTCTAGAATGTACGGACTAGTTCGTTTATTCTAGGCCGTGCCACGTGCCGCAGCAAGCGGCTTGCTCAGCCCTGTGGCGGCCCGGGATCGGCAGCGACGAAGCGCAGCACCATCTCGACGGCATTGCGGCGCAGCCGCGCCTGCATCTCGGCGGCACCGAAGTCGCGCCCGAAGATGCGCGAGAAGGTGGCGCGGTTCGACACGTTGAAGAAGCACAGCGCGCTGACCTGCCAGTGCAGCTCGACCGGGTCCAGCCCCGGGCGGAAGACGCCGTCGATCACGCCGCGGGCATAGATGCTGGCGATGCGGCCGATGGCGGTGGCGTTCAGCCCGGCGATCTCCCTGGAGCGCTCCAGGTACTGGCCGTGATGGATGTTCTCGATCATCACCATGCGGATGAACTCCTCATGCTGGTGATGGTGGTCGAAGGTGAACTCCACCAGGCGGCGCAGCGCGTCGACCGGCGGCAGCCCTTCGACATCGAGCTGCGCCTCGCCCTCGCGGACCAGGCGGTAGGCGTTCTCCAGCGCCTTCAGGTACAGCCCCTCCTTGTCGCCGAAGTAATAGTAGATCATCCGCTTGCTGGAGCGCGTGCGGGCGGCGATCTCGTCGATGCGCGCGCCCGACAGCCCGTTCAGCGCGAATTCCTGCGAGGCGATGTCGAGGATGTCGCGGCGCGTGCCCTCGGGGTCCTGGGTGCGGGTCGGCGCGCCGTCGGCCCGGCGCCGCCTTGCCCTGTGCTGCGTGTCCATCTGTCGTCCCGTGTTGCCCGCCGGCGATGGCGATTGACTAGACTAACTGGTTCGTACAATTTGACGGCACCGGCCGGCGCCATTTACCGGCGCAGGCCGGGCAAAGACAAGAGCGGCCAGCGGGCCGCCCGGACCGACAGGGAGCCGACGCGCTTGCAGGACTTCGCCGATATCGCGACCGCGCGACTGCGCGAACTGCTGAGCCGCCCCGGACGGGCGGCCCCTCCCGGCGATCGCCCGCTCTTGATCGGCCTCGCGGGGCGGGGCATCCAGGCATCGCGGTCGCCGGCCATGCACGAGCGCGAAGGCGCGCGTCTGGGCCTGGGCTGCGTCTATGTGCTGGTGGATTTCGACCGGCTCGGCCTGCCGGACGCGGCCCTGGGGGCGGTGATCGCGGCGGCGGAACGGCTCGGCTTTGCCGGGCTCAACGTCACCCATCCCTTCAAGCAGGGCGTGCTGGCCCATCTCGACGACCTGGCGCCCGAGGCGGCGGCGATCGGCGCGGTCAACACCGTGGTGCTGCGCGAGCGCAGGCGCACCGGCCACAACACGGATTGCTGGGGCTTTGCCGAAGGCTTCCGCGATGGCATGGCGGGCGCGGCGCTTGGCCGGGTGGTGCAGTTCGGCGCCGGCGGGGCGGGGGCGGCGGTGGCCTATGCGCTGATGGAGCTGGGCGTCGGCCTGCTGGAGATCGTCGACTGCGCGCCCGGCCGGGCGGCCGAGCTGGCGGGCCGG
>CAZEQG010000397.1:0-3420 GCA_964514295.1 uncultured Alphaproteobacteria bacterium | reverse complement strand
GGCGGCGGCGCGCTCGGCCTCGGCCGCCATCTTCAGGCGGATCGCCTCGCGCTCGGCCTCCTGCGCCGCGGCGATCAGCTCGACGCGCTTGCGCCGCTCGGCCATTTCGGTCTCGCGCACGGTGAACACCCGCTCCTCCTCGGCAACCGCGCTGGCCCGCGCGCGGTCGGCCTCGGCCTGGGCGTCGGACTGCGCCTTCGACTGCTCGGCAACGGCGATGGCGCGCTGCTGCTCGGCCAGTTCCAGCGCCTTGCGCCGCTCGATCTCCATCGCCTGGATCTCGCGCTCGGTGGCGATGCGTTCCTCCTGCACGGCGCGCTCGGCAGCGATGCGGGCGCGCTCGACCGTCTCCTGCGCGGCGATCTGGGCGCGTTCGGCCGCCTGCTCCTTCTCCGCCCTTTCGCGGGCGATCTCCGCCCGCTGGGCGGCCCGCTGGATCTCCAGCTCCCGCTCCTGGGCCAGGCGCGCATATTCAAGCTCGCGGTCGATGTCGAGCGCCTGCCGCTCGGTATCCAGATTCTTGTTGCGGATCTGGATCATCGTGTCCTGCTCGATGTCGTTGCGGATCTTCTTGCGCCGTTCGATCCGCTCGGTGAGCTGGGTCAGGCCCTCCGCATCGAAGGCGTTGGAGGGGTTGAAGAATTCCATCGCCGTCTGGTCGAGCTGGGTCAGCGACACGGTCTCCAGCTCAAGCCCGTTCTGGTGCAGGTCGGCGGCCACCACGGCGCGCACCCGCTTCACATACTCGCCGCGCCGCTCATGCATCTCCTCCATGGTCATCTCGGCGGCGACGGTGCGCAGCGCATCGACGAACTTGCCCTCGATCAGCTCGCGCAGCGTCTCCGGCTCCATGGTGCGCTGGCCGAGGGTCTGGGCGGCGGCGGCGATGTTGTCGGCATCGGCCTGGACGCGGACATAGAACTCGCTGACCACATCGACGCGCATGCGGTCCTTGGTGATCAGCGCCCGGTCGCGGCCGCGCGCCACTTCCAGGCGCAGCGTGTTCATGTTGACCGGGATCACGTCATGGACGATCGGCAGCACGAAGGCGCCGCCGTTCAGCACCACCTTCTGGCCGCCAAGCCCGGTGCGCACGAAGGCCCGCTCTTTCGAGGACCGCAGATAGAGCCAGTTCAGCAGCCAGACCGCGATCGCCACGACAATGGCGAGGGCGATAAGGCCGAGGATGAAGGTGCCGAAATCCGCTCCGCTCATCATGGTCTCCTAGCGTGCGATCTGCTTGAACTGGCGTGTGGTCTCGGTCAGCGCGCGCTCCGTCGGCAGCCGCTCCATGCTGGAGGCGCCATAGAAGCCGTTGCAGCCGGGACAGTGTTTCAGGATGAAGGCGGCATCCTCGGGCGTGGCGATCGGCCCGCCATGGCACAGCACGATCGCCTCCGGGTTCACCTGGCGCGCCGCCGCCGCCCAGGCATCGATGCGCGGCACGCAGTCGGCGAGCGTCAGCGCCGTCTCCGCGCCGATCGCCCCGCCGGTGGTCAGGCCCAGATGGCAGACGATGATGTCCGCCCCGGCCTCGGCCATCGCCCGCGCCTCGGCCTCGCTGAACACATAGGGCGTGGTCAGCAGGTCGCGCGCGGCGGCGGCGCGGATCATCTCCACCTCCAGCGCGTAGCCCATGCCCGTCTCTTCCAGGTTCTGCCGGAAGGTGCCGTCGATGATGCCGACGGTGGGGAAATTCTGCACCCCTGAGAAGCCGAGGGCGATCAGCCGGTCCAGGAACTCGTCCAGGATCAGGAACGGGTCGGTGCCGTTGACGCCGGCCAGCACCGGCGTGCGCCGCACCACCGGCAGCACCTCGCGCGCCATCTCGACCACGATGTCGTTGGCGTTGCCATAGGCCAGCAGCCCGGCCAGCGAGCCGCGCCCCGCCATCCGGTAGCGCCCGGAATTGTAGATGACGATCAGGTCGATGCCGCCCGCCTCCTCGCATTTGGCCGACAGCCCGGTGCCGGCACCGCCGCCGATGATCGGCTCGCCGCGCGCGATCATGGCGCGGAAACGGGCAAGGATATCGGCACGCGCGATCCTGGGCATTGGCTGCTACCTCGTGGCGGCGCGCGACCCGGCCGCGCCCGCGATCTCGTTGAACTGGGCGACCACGGCATCGCTGAAGGCCGGGTCGTTGAGGTTGTGCGGCAGGCGGATCAGCCGCCGGTTGGCGCCGGCCCGGAAGCCCTGCGCGATGGTGTCGAACAGCACCTTGTCGGCGGCCGGATCCCAGAAGGGCTGGCCGGGGGCATCCAGCAGCGACACCCCGCCTTCGGGGATCAGGAAGCGCACCGGCCCCTCCATGCGGTTCAGCTTGCCGACGATGAAGCGGCCGATCTCGCGGCATTCCTCGGGCGTGGTGCGCATCAGCGTGACATTGGCGTTGTGGCGGTGTAGCAGGCGGCCGCGGAAGCGCGCCGGCACCGTGTCCTCGGCCCAGAAATTCACCATGTCGAGCGCCCCGCAGGAGCCGACATAGGGCACGCGCGCGCGCGCGATGGCATCCAGCCGCTCCGGCCCGGCCGACAGCACGCCGCCGACGATCTCGTCGCAGATCTCGGTGGTGGTGACGTCGACGACGGCGGCGACCATGCCGGAATCCACCAGCTTTTCCATCGACTGGCCGCCGGTGCCGGTGGCGTGGAACACCAGGCAGTCCCAGCGCTCCTCAAGCTGCTTGGTGACCGCCTGCACGCAGGGCGTGGTCACCCCGAACATCGTCAGCGCCACCACCGGCTTGGCCTCGCTGGCCGCCGCCGGTCCGCGCGCATGCACGATCATCCCGGCCAGCGCATGGGCGGCATTGGCCAGCACCCGCTCGGAGATGCGGTTGATGCCGGACACATCGGTCACCGAATACATCATGCAGATGTCCGTCGGCCCGACATAGGGCTTCACATCGCCCGAGGCCACGGTGGACACCATCACCTTGGGCACGCCGACGGCCAGCCGCCGCATCGCCTGGGTGGCCAGCGCCGTGCCGCCGGAGCCGCCGGCGGAGACGATGCCGCCAAGGTCGCGCCGACCGGCAAGATAGCGCTCGAAGGCGATGGCCATCTCGGTGACGGCGCTGCCGCGGTCGCCGGTGAACACCGCCGCCTCGCCGCGCGGATGATGGCGGGCCACCTCGCGCGGGTGGACATTGGCCGGCGACGGCTTGCCGGAGGTGGAAAGGTCGACGGTGACGGTGCGCAGGCCAAGCTTCTCCAGGCAGTTGCGCAGGTAGAACAGCTCCCGCCCCTTGGTGTCGAAGGTGCCGGCGACATAGGCGGCGCGGCCGATCGTCTCGGCCACCGGGAACTCCACCACGCGGCCGGCGCGGCCGGTCTCGGCCAGCCGCCGCGCGGCATCGTCCAGCGAGGGCGGCTCGGCCTGTTCGGCCCGGCCCTGGATCAGCCGGTCGCGGGGGGC
>CAZEQG010000396.1:0-3421 GCA_964514295.1 uncultured Alphaproteobacteria bacterium | reverse complement strand
GTGGCATCGTTGAGGCCGAGGTTCAGCACCGTGTCCATCATGCCGGGCATGGAGGCGCGGGCGCCCGAGCGCACCGAGACCAGCAGCGGCCGCCCGACATCGCCGAAGCGGGCGCCGACGATGCGCTCCACCGCCGCCAGTGCGGCCGCGACCTGCCCCTTGAGCTCGGCCGGATAGCTGCGGCCATGGGCATAGAACCAGGTGCATACCTCGGTGGTGATGGTGAAGCCCGGCGGCACCGGCAGGCCGAGGCTGCTCATCTCGGCCAGATTGGCGCCCTTGCCGCCGAGAAGGTTGCGCATGCCGGCATTGCCTTCGGCCCTGCCCTCGCCGAAGCCGTAGACCCACTGCGTCATGGTCATCCCTCGATCACGGAAAAATCGGCGACCGCGTCCATCGCCGCCACGATGCGTGACATGAGCTTCAGGCGGTTCACGCGCAACGCCGCGTCCTGTGTGTTTACCGTGACATTCTCGAAGAAGGCGTCAACCGGCGCGCGCAGCCCGGCCAGCGCGGCCATGGCGCCGGCATAGTCCTCTGCCGCCAGCAGCGGGGCAGCGGCCGCGTTCACCGCGGCCAGCGCCGCATGCAGCGCCGTCTCCTCCCCCTGCACGAAAGCGGCCGGATCGGGCGCCGCGGCATGGCGGGTGCCGTCCTTCTTCTCCTCGATGCGCAGGATGTTGGCCGCCCGGCGATAGGCGGTCAGCAGGTTGGCGCCCGCCTCGCCATCCAGGAACCCCCGCAGCGCCTCGGCCTTGGCGACGATCCGCAGCAGATCGTCATCGCCGCCGATCACCGCGGCCACGATGTCGTGGCGGATGCCATGGTCGCGCAGATAGACCTTCAGCCGCTCGATGAAGAAGCCCAGCAGGTCGCCGCTTGAGGTCACTGCCTGCAGCGGCAGCCTGATCCTGTTCTCCAGCACGATGCGGATGACGCCGAGCGCCGCACGGCGCAGCGCAAAGGGGTCCTTGGAGCCAGTCGGCTTCTCGTCGATGGACCAGAAGCCGGTCAGCGTGTCGAGCTTGTCGGCCAGCGCCACGGCGACGGACACCGGCGCTGTCGGCACCCGGTCGGCGGCGCTGGCCGGCGCGTAGTGGTCGGCGATCGCGCCGGCCACCGCCGCGTCCTCCCCGTCATGAAGGGCATAGTAACGGCCCATCACGCCCTGAAGCTCCGGGAACTCGCCGACCATGCCGGTCACCAGGTCGCATTTGGCAAGACGTGCCGCCCGCCGCGCCAGATCGGCATCGCAGCCCGGAATGCGGGCCGCGAGGCTTGCCGCCAGGGCCTCCACCCGTGCCACCTTGTCGGCCAGGGTGCCGAGCTTCGCATGGAAGGTGATCTTCGCCAGCGCCGGCAGCCGGTCCGCCAGCCTGATCCTGCGGTCCTGGTCCCAGAAGAACCGGGCGTCGGACAGGCGTGCCCGCAGCACCCGCTCGTTGCCGGCCACCACCACCTTGCCGCCATCCTCGGTCTCGGTATTGGCGACCACCACGAAGCGCGGGGCCAGCGTGTCGTCGGCGCGCAGCGTGGCGAAATACTTCTGGTGGCTGCGCATCGAGGTGGTCATCACCTCCGGCGGCAGGTCCATGAAGGCATCGTCGATGCGCCCGACATGCACCACCGGCCATTCGACCAGCCCGGCCACCTCCTCCAGCAGCCCTTCATCGCGCTTCACCCACAGCCCCTCGACACCGGCGAGCCGCTCGGCCTGCCGCCAGATCTCGCGCTTGCGCTCCTCGGGGTCGAGCATCACCCGGGCCGCGCGCAGCTTGCCCTCATAGTCGGCGAAGGACGACACCCTGATCCGGCCCGGACCGTGGAAGCGATGGCCAAAGGTCCAGTCGCCGGCGGCCAGCCGCCCGCCGCCGGCAAGCGGCTGCTCGAAGATCACCGGCTGGCCGTCGAACAGGCAGAGAATTGCCCGCAGCGGCCTGACCCAGCGCAGTTCGCCATCGGCCCAGCGCATGGATTTGGGCCAGGGCAGGCCCGCCAGCACCTCGCCCAGTATCTCGGGCACCACCCGCGCCGTGTCCTTGCCGGGGATCACCTGGCGATGGAAGTAGAACACGCCCTTGCCGGTGTCGCGCTGTTCCAGCTGGTCGGCCCCGGCCAGGCCATTGGCGGCCAGGAAGCCGTTCACCGCCTGCGCGGGCGCGCCCACGCGCGGGCCGCGCTTTTCCTCCGCCACGTCAGCCTGGCGCGGCGGCACGCCATCCACCACCAGGGCCAGCCGGCGCGGCGTGGCGAAGGCGCGGGCACCGGCAAATGCCAGCCCCTTGGCGGCCAGCGCATCGCAGACCAGCCGCTTCAGGTCGGCGGCGGCGCGCCGCTGCATGCGGGCCGGGATCTCCTCGGAGAACAGTTCCAGCAGCAGCTCAGCCATTGGACGGCGCCACCCACATCTCGCAACAGGCCCGCGCCAGCGTGCGCACGCGCAGGATATAGGCCTGGCGCTCCTGCACGCTGATCACCCCGCGCGCATCCAGAAGGTTGAAGCTGTGGCTGGCCTTGATGCACTGGTCATAGGCCGGCAGCGGCAGGCGCGCCTCCAGCATGCGCCGGCATTCGCCTTCGGCGTCCTCGAAATGGCGCAGCAGCATCGCGGTGTCGGCGTGCTCGAAGTTGTGCGCCGAGAATTCAACCTCCGCGCGCCTGAAGACCTGGCCATAGGTGACGCCGGCGTCGTTGAAGGCCAGGTCGTAGACGTTCTCCACCCCCTGGATATACATCGCCAGCCGCTCCAGCCCGTAGGTGATCTCGGCCGAGACCGGCCGGCACTCGATGCCGCCGACCTGCTGGAAATAGGTGAACTGGGTCACCTCCATGCCGTCGCACCACACTTCCCAGCCCAGCCCCCAGGCGCCGAGCGTGGGGCTCTCCCAATCGTCCTCGACGAAGCGGATATCGTGCAGGCGGTGGTCGACGCCGATGGCAGCAAGGCTGCCGAGATAGCGCTCCAGGATGTCGTCGGGGGAGGGCTTCATCAGCACCTGGAACTGATAGTAGTGCTGCAGCCGGTTCGGGTTCTCGCCATATCGCCCGTCGGTCGGCCGGCGCGAGGGCTGCACATAGGCGCAGTTCCATGGCTCGGGCCCGAGCGCGCGCAGCGTGGTGGCGGGATGGAAGGTGCCCGCTCCCATCTGCAGGTCATAGGGCTGCAGGATCACGCAGCCCTGGCCCGACCAATAGCGCTGGAGGGTGAGGATCAGGTCCTGGAAGCTGAGCGTCGAGGCTGTCAAGGCAGGATTTCACTTTTTCTGGGTGCGGCGCACCATAGCCGCCAGCCCCGCGAAGTCAACTAACCGGGATAGGGGCAGTCCTTGCGGCCGCAGGCGCGGGCGCCGGCAGCCACGAAGGTGTCGCAGGCGCGGCAGCGCACCATGTCCTGGGCCGCCGCAGCCGGCCGCGGCGCGCC
>CAZEQG010000395.1:0-3421 GCA_964514295.1 uncultured Alphaproteobacteria bacterium | reverse complement strand
CCGGCTGCTTTGCCGTGTGGGGCGTGGTGCGGCTGGGCTGGCCGGCCTGGTGGATGGCGCCGGGCCTCCTGGCCCTGGCGCTGTTCGCCTGGCTGCTGACCCTGGCCGACAGTGATGCCGCCGGCCGGGCCTATGCCGCCTATGGCGGCATCTACATTGCCGCCAGCCTGGCCTGGCTGTGGGCGGCCGAAGGGGTGCGCCCGGACCGCTGGGACCTTGCCGGGGCCGCCCTCTGCCTCGCCGGGGCGGCGGTGATCCTGTGGGGGCCGCGCGGCTAGCGCCCGCGCGAGGCGATGGCGAGATAGATGCCGGCGCCGACGATCAGCGCGCCGCCGGCCAGCAGCGGCAGGCTTGCCGGTTCGCCGAAGATGAACACGCCGGCAAGCCCGGCATAGACCAGGGTGGCATAATAGAAGGGCACCACCGCGCTCGCCTCCGCCATCGCCAGCGCGCGGATGAAGATCAGCTGCCCGCCCGCCGCCAGCACGCCGATGCCGGCCAGCAGCGGCCATTGCGCGGGCGAGGGCCAGGCGAGGAAGGGCAGGGCCAGCAGGCCCGCCGCCACGGTACCGCCGATGTTAACGATGGCCGTGGTGGTCAGCGGCGGATCGATGGTGGCCAGCCGGCGCATCGTGGTGACCTCGGCGGCGGTCAGGACGGCGCTGGCGACGGCGATCAGGGCGGCCGGCTGGAAGGCCGCCGGGGTGGGGCGGGCGAGCACGATCACGCCAAGGAAGCCGACACCCGCCGCCACCCAGCGCGCCCGGTCCACCTTCTCGCCCAGGAACAGGGCCGCCAGCAGCACCGCGAACAGCGGCGCCGACCAGCCGATCGCCGTGGCCTCGGCCAGCGGCATCAGCCCGATCGCCGCGAACAGGGTGGTCAGCCCGCCGATGCCGAAGGCCAGCCGCTGCAGGTGGCGCCAGCCCACCGTCGTGCGCAGCACCGCCGGCCCCCGCCAGGCGAGCACCGGCAGCAGCGTGAGGGTGCCGAACAGGTAGCGGAAGAAGGTGATCTGCAGCGGATGAAGATCGGCGCCGCCGGCCAGCCCCACAGCCTTTGCCAGCACATTCATGCCGGCAAAGAACAGGCAGGCCACCAGCACCAGCACCGCCGCGCGGGCGACCGGTCCCATGCCCGCCCGCGCCCCCCGAAACGCCGCCGGCCCCGTCAGGCGGCGGGCAGGTCAGGCGACGGCCCGAACCTCCAGCACCTCCGGCACATAGTGCCGCAGCATGTTCTCGATGCCCATCTTCAGGGTGGCGGTCGAGCTGGGGCAGCCGGCGCAGGAGCCCTGCATGTGCAGGTACACCACCCCCTCCTCGAAGCCGTGGAACACGATGTCGCCGCCATCCTGGGCCACCGCCGGGCGCACGCGGGTGTCCAGCAGCTCCTTGATGGTGCGCACGACCTCGTCATCCTCCTCCGCGGCCTCGGCGGCGGCATCGCCGGCCAGCAGGGTCGGCCGGCCGGCGGTGAAATGCTCCATGATCACGCCGAGCACCGCCGGCTTCATCAGGTACCATTCGCGGTCGGGGTGCTTGGTCACGGTCACGAAGTCGCTGCCCAGGAACACTGCCGCCACCCCGTCCACCTGGAACAGCCGCTCGGCCAGCGGCGAGCGGGCCGCCGACTCGGGGCTGGGAAAGTCGGCCGACCCTTGCTCCAGCACCACCTTGCCCGGAATGAACTTCAGGGTGGCCGGGTTTGGCGTCTGTTCGGTCTGGATGAACATGGGCGCGCTCCTTCACGGGCTGGCGCATGGAATGGGATGGGGCATAGATGGCCCGGCGGCGGGCCGGGGTCAATGGCGCGGCAAGGCCAGGCGGCCCTGGACTTGGCGTTCCGGCTCACCATGTTCCAGGCCATGGCAGAGGCCGTCCCCACCACCACCACCCTCCCCGCCACCAGCGACATCGACCTGCCGCTGGGCGAATGGCTGCTGCAGGTCGGCGGCCGGGCCGGCAGCACCCTGGCGCTGGTCGGGCTGCTGGCCGACCGGCTGCTGGCGGAGGGCTTCCCGCTGTTCCGCCTGACCCTGGCGGTGCGCACCCTGCACCCGCAGCTGTTCGGCTCGATCTATGTCTGGCGGCGCGGCCAGGGCTATGTCGGCGAGTTCGCGCCCTTGAGCGGCATCGAGGGCTCGGAGGTGTTCCGGGTCAGCCCGCTGTGGCCGATCATGTATGAGGGCGCAGCCGCGATCCGCCGCCGCCTCGATCTGGATGGCGCCGTGCTCGACTATCCCATCCTCGCCGACCTGAAGGCGGAGGGGGCGAGCGACTATCTGGCGGTGCCGATCGTCTTCAGCGGCGGCGAGCGCAACTTCGCCACCTTCGTGGCCGACCGGCCGGGCGGCTTCACCACCCGCGAGCTGTCGCGCATCGACGAGGTGCTGCCGATCCTCGCCCTGCTGATCGAGGCGCAGGTGCGCCAGCAGGTCACGCGCCAGCTTCTGGCCACCTATCTCGGCAACGGCCCGGCGGCCCAGGTGCTGGGCGGGCGGGTGAGGCGCGGCGACGCCGAGGCGACCGAGGCGGTGATCTGGCTGACCGACCTGCGCGGCTTCACCGCCATGACCGACCGGCAGCCGGCGGCCGAGGTGATGGCGGCGCTGAACGCCTATCTGGAACGCATGACCTTCGCCGTGCAGCACTGGCGCGGCGACGTGCTGAAATTCACCGGCGACGGGCTGCTGGCCATCTTCCGGCCGGAAGCCGGCCCCGGCGGGCGCGACATGGCGCAGACCGCCCATGACGCCCTGGCCGCCGCCCGCGATGCCGCGGCCAGGATGGCGGAGCTGAACACGCAGCGCCGGGCCGCCGGGCAGTCGCTGCTGGGCTTCGGGATCGCGCTGCACCTGGGCCAGGTGATGTTCGGCAATATCGGCGCGCCGGCCCGGCTCGACTATACGGTGATCGGTCCGGCGGTGAACCTCGCCTCCCGCATCGAGGGGCTGACCAAGGCGGTCGGCCGGCCGATCCTGGCCTCGGCCGCCTTCGCGGCCGCCTGCCCGCGCCTGCCGCTGGCATCGCTCGGCTTCCATGCCCTGCGCGGGCTGGCGGAGCCGGTCGAGCTGTTCGCGCCGGACACCGAGCCAAAGGCGGCTTGAACAACTCGGCGGTTGACGCTGTCACACGAATTGCCGCAAGCCGGCAGATCATCGTGGGTGGAACCGCCGTCGTGAGCGACGTCCAAGATTCCTGGCGCCGGGCCTGTGCCGCGGCCCTGATCCTCAGCCTGCCGGTGGCCGTGGTGCTGGCGCTGCTGCTGGCCTTCGGCCAGTTGCAGCCGATCGCGCTGCCGCTGGGCTGGGCGGCCGCCTTTCTGGGTGCGGCCCTGCTGCTGCGCCGCCAGCTCGCGGCGGTCGAGCGGCTTGCCCAGGGGCTTCGGCGCCGCCTGCCGGAGGCGCTGAAGCCGGCCG
>CAZEQG010000394.1:0-3431 GCA_964514295.1 uncultured Alphaproteobacteria bacterium | reverse complement strand
CCCCTGCCGCGGACACAGGCTCCCGCGGCGACCCCGCAGGCAACCCCACAGGCAACCCAGGACGCCCGGGCGCTTGCCGCCGCGGCTGGCAGCCTGCCCGCCCTGCGGGACGCGCTTGCCGCTTTCGAGGGCTGCGCGCTCAAGCGCACCGCGACCAGCCTGGTTTTCGCCGATGGTGCGGCCGGGGCGCCGCTGATGGTGGTGGGGGAGGCGCCGGGCCGCGAGGAGGACCTGCAGGGGCGGCCCTTCGTCGGCCCCTCCGGCCAGCTCCTCGACCGCATGCTGGCCGCGATCGGCCTCGACCGGACGGCTGTCTACATCACCAACATCCTGCCCTGGCGCCCGCCCGGGGACCGCACGCCGACGCCGCAGGAGATGGCGGTGTGCCTGCCCTTCCTGGAGCGGCACGTGGCCCTGGCGGCGCCAAGGCTGCTGCTGCTGGTCGGCGGCACCGCGGCGAAAACCGTGCTGAACCGCAGCGAAGGCATCACCAAGCTGCGCGGCAGCTGGGCCTCCTATGCCCCGCCCGGCTGGCAGGGCCCGCCGATCCCGGCGCTACCGACTTTCCACCCGGCCTATCTGCTGCGCAACCCTCAGGCAAAAAGGCAGGCCTGGCGTGACATGCTCACCCTCAAAGAGGCTCTCAACAAAACGCACTAAGCTCCTGAAATTCGGATTTCGGTTCGCAGGCGTTCCTTATTTTTGTGTGAATGTTTCGGCATTTTTCCTTGCCAGGGCCGGAGCGCATCACCTAAAGGCCGGACCATGATGGATCCGCAGGAGCCCCGCATGGGCCGGTGGAGCCTCTGCGTTGGTGGTCTGGCTGCCCTGCTCTGGGTGCATCCCGGCCTCGGCGCCGATGGCGACGACACCTTCCCCATGGCCGCCCCCACCCGGGACGTCGCATCGCATGCCGCCACATCCGGCGGCGCTGACGATGTGATCGAGACCGCCTTTCTGGTGCCCGATCTTCTGGTCAAGCCGCTGGTGCAGGAAGAGGTCGCCCTGCCGCGGCCGCTGTCGGCGGAGGATGCCGGGCGCTATCGCCGCGCCCTGGCCGCCCAGGCCGCCGGCCGGTTCGCCGAGGCCGACCGCCTGCTGAAGCAGGTGACCGACCCGCTGCTGGAAGGCGTTGTCCTGGGACAGCGCTACCTTGCCGACAATTACCGCAGCAGCCATGCCGAGCTTGCCGGCTGGCTGGCGAAATATGCCGACCATGCCGACGCGCTGCTGATCCATGGGCTGGCCGTCAAGCGCTCCGGCCCCCGGGCGCCGGCGCCCAAGCGGCCGCCGCCGGGCTTCCTGCTGGGGCAGGGGGATGTCGAATCGACCCTGAGCTGGGATCCGCCCTATCAGCCCAAGCGCATGACGGCGGCTGGCGAGCGTGCCCGGGCAGCGATCCGCGCCGCCGTCCGGGCCGGCCAGCTCGAACAGGCCGAACGCCTCGCCGAGGTGCGGGCGCTGAAGGGCCTGCTGGACCCGGTGGCGATCGCCGACCTGCATGGCGAGATCGCCTGGTCGCTCTTCCTCGCCGGCAACCACGACCGCGCCCTGGCGCTGGCGGGGCCGGCGGCGCGCATCGGCGGCCATCAGGTGCCGCTGCTGCACTGGACGGCGGGGCTCGCCGCCTGGAAGGGCGGCAAGCTCGATGAAGCCGCCCGCAATTTCGAGGCCCTGGCCTCCTCGGAGCGGACCTCGCCCTGGAACGCCTCGGCTGGCGCCTACTGGGCCTCGCGGTCGCATCTAGCTGCCCGCCGGCCGGGCGAATCGGTGCGCTGGCTGACCCGGGCGGCAACCTTCCCCACCACCTTCTATGGCCTTCTGGCAAGGCGTGCACTCGGCATCGAGCTGCCGATCCACTGGCGCAATCCGCCCCTGACCCAGGAGGATCTGGCGGCCCTGCTGCGCTTCCCCGGCGCGCAGCGGGCGCTGGCCCTGGTGCAGATCGATGAGCCGGAACTGGCGGAGCGGGAGCTGCGCCGCCTGCATCCCAGCCTCGACCCCTCGCTGACCGCCGCCGTCGCCTCGATCGCCGCCCGCGCCGGCCTGTCGCCGCTGTCGATCCGGCTGGGGGCGCGGCTCGCCCATGGCGAGAATGGCGAGCGCTGGCATGCCGCGCTCTACCCCATTCCGAGCCTTGCCCCAAGCGATGGCTGGCGTATCGACCGTGCCCTGGTGTTCGCGCTCGCCCGGCATGAATCCGGCTTCAACGCGCGGGCCGTGAGCCCCGCCGGCGCCCGCGGCCTGATGCAGCTCATGCCCGGAACCGCGCGGGCGATGGCCCGCCGCGGCGAGAAGGTCGACGGCGAGGCGCTGCTGAACCCTGCGCACAACCTGGCGCTCGGCCAGCGCTACATCGAGGCGCTGCTGAACCACGAGAAGATCAACGGCAACCTGTTCCTGATGGTCGCGTCCTACAACAGCGGGCCGGGCAACATCATGCGCTGGATGGAGCGCGGCATTCACAAGGATGATCCGCTGCTGTTCATCGAGACGATCCCGGCGCGCGAGACCCGCCAGTTCGTCGAGAAGGTGCTGACCAGCGCCTGGATCTACCGGATGCGGCTGGGCCAGCCCACCAGCTCGCTGGATGCGATCGCGGCCGGCGACTGGCCGGTCTATGTGCCGCAGGACGACGAGCGGGTGCTGCAGGCGGCGCAGCGGCGCTGAGCGTATCCGCCGCGCGCCGTCCCTCGGGCGGCGATCGGCGCGCTTGCGCCGCCATCGGTTCGGCGCGAAGCTTGGCCACTATGCCCAGGATCGACGAGAGCATCCCCTTCGCGCCGGTCAACATCGCCGTGCTGACCGTTTCCGACACCCGCGACCTGGCGGCCGACCGCTCAGGCGACGCGCTGGCCGAGCGGATCGCCGCCGCCGGCCATGTGCTGGCGGACCGGGCGATCGTGCGCGACGACCAGTACGCCATCATCGCCCGCACCGCCGGCTGGATCGCCGATCCGGCGGTGGATGTGGTGATCTCCACCGGCGGCACCGGCGTTACCGGCCGCGACGTCACGCCCGAGGCCTTCCGCCGCCTGTTCGAGAAGGAGATCGAGGGTTTCGGCGAGCTGTTCCGCTGGCAGAGCGCGCAGAAGATCGGCACCTCGACCATCCAGTCGCGGGCGATCGCGGGGGTTGCGGCCGGCACCTACCTGTTCTGCCTGCCGGGCAGCCCCTCCGCCTGCCGGGACGCCTGGGACGGCATCCTGGTCCATCAGCTCGACATCCGCTTCCGGCCCTGCAACTTCGTCGAGTTGATGCCGCGGCTGCGCGAGCATGAGGGCTGGGGCCGCTCCGGCTAGCGGCCCAGCGCGTCCCGCAGCACGGTGCCAAGCCAGCCGCCGCGCCGCCAGCGCGCCGCCGGGGACAGGAGTTCAAGGTCGAAGAACTCCATCCGGCCGGTCGCCGCCAGCCCGGGCGACAGGCGCCCC
>CAZEQG010000393.1:0-3440 GCA_964514295.1 uncultured Alphaproteobacteria bacterium | reverse complement strand
CCAGGCTGGCGATGCGGGCGGCCAGGAACGGCGCCGGAGGCGGCGGCTGGCGGCCGCGCAGCAGCCGCTCGAAGCTGTGGTCCTGCATCATTCCTCTCCCGTGAAGGGACGAAGGCTGGCCCTCAGGGCCCGCTTGCCGCGCCCGAGGAGGGATTCCAGCGCATGCACGCTGACACCCATGACCGCCGCAGCCTCCTGATTGCCCAGCCCCTGCTGATGCACCAGCAGGATGGCGTCGCGCTGGCGATCGGGCAAGGCGAAGATCGCGGCCGTCACGGCGCGCTCGCGTTCGGCGGCCGCCATCCCCTCGCCCGGATCGGGGGCGGGATCGACCGGCTCCGGCGCCTCGTCGAGGGCAAGCGGCGCCTGGCGGCGCAGGCGGTCGATCGCCAGGTTGTAGGCCACCCGCAGCAGGAAGGCGGCGATAGTGCCGCCTTCCTGCCAGTCGGCGGCCCGCCGCCACAGGCGCAGGAAGGCTTCCTGCGCCACATCCTCGGCATCGGCGCGGTTGCGCAGCAGACGCCAGCCCAGCGCGTGGACCGCGCCGAGATGGCGGCTGATCACCAGGCGGAAGGCGCCCTGGTCGCCAGCCGCGATGCGGCCCATCAGGGCGGCATCGGGGGCAGCATCGCTCCCGCTGCTTTCTGCCACGCTCCAGCCTCTGTCGGCGACGGCATCCATCGCGCCGTTCCGCCTTGTCGCGGCTGACTATGGCCTAGCGATGGCGGCGCATGGGGTGGCGCATCTCCTCCTCGCTGACGGCGCCGTCCTTGTCGCGGTCCATCATGGTCAGCATGCGGTCGCGGCTGGCGGCGAACTCATCTGCCGAGACCTTGCCGTCGCCATTGGTGTCCATGCGGCGGAGCATGGCCTCGAAGCGCTGGTTGCGCATGGCCTCGACATGCGCGCGGTACTCCTCGGCGCTGAGCACGCCGTCGCCGTTGGTGTCGGCCTTGGCGAAGGTGGCGCGCCGCTCGGCGTGCATCTCCTCCAGCGTGACCTTGCCGTCCTTGTTGGTGTCGAGGGCGGCAAAGCGCTCCTGCATCATGGCACCGTGATGGCCCGGGTGGCCGGGCTGGCGGGCCTGGCGCTCCTGCGCGTCGGCAAGGCCGCAGCCGGCGGCCAGGACGGCGACAGAAGCAAGTGCGGCAATCTTGGAGATCATCGGAAACCTCGGGGGGTTGAGGGTGATACACCCTCTAAACGCCGCGCCGGCCGGTTTCCGTCGCGCCCGCCGCCATCGGCTGCGTTTCGCCGGTCAGCCCCGCTCGGCCACCAGATGCCAGTGCCAGGAACCGGGCCTTGCGTGCTCGCGCTGCTCCAGCTCGATGACGTGGAAGCCCGCCATCACCCGGGCCACGCCGGCGAGGTCCAGGTAGTGGTGGGCGTGATCCTTCTCGGCCTCGCCATCGATCACGAAGGTGTCGGGCGCGATCTCGCGGCCGCGGCCGAAGCGCCGCTCGCGCTTCGACAGCAGGGTGAGGAGGGCGAGCCCGCCCGGGCGCAGCACCCGGGCGATCTCGCGCGCGGCAAGCTCGGTCTCGGCCCCGGTGCCGTGATAGATCACGTTCCAGGCCACCACCGCATCGAAGGCGCCATCCGCGAAGGGCAGGGCGTGGATCCCGGAGTGGACCCAGGTGACGGCGCGGCCCTGGCGCGCGGCCTCGGCGGCGGCATGGGCGAGGCCGGCCGGGCTGCCGTCGAGCCCGGTCACCGTGAAGCCGGCGGCCGCCAGGGCGAGCGCATGGCGGCCGACGCCGCAGCCCAGATCGAGCACGCTGGCGATGCCGCGCTGGCGGAACCCGTCCAGCCGGTCGGTCACGAAAGCCTCGGCGGAAAGCCAGTCCGCGCGGCCTTCCGGGGTGGCCCAGCGCTGGTCCCAGGCGTGGTGGGCGGTGGCGGTCTGGCTCATTTGTCGATGATACTCCGGCGCAGGCGCTGGCTGAGCTGCTCGACCGCAAGCACGAGCAGGAACACGGCCAGGATGATGGTGCAGGCCTCGTCGTAGCGGAACATGTCCATCGACACCTTCAGCTCCATGCCGATGCCGCCGGCCCCCACCAGCCCCAGCACCACCGAGGAGCGGGTGGCCTTTTCCAGCGAGAACAGGGAGGTGGCGATCAGCGAGGGCAGGGCCGCCGGCAGCACCGCGCCGAAGATGATGCCGGACGGGCGGGCGCCCAGGGCCGTCAGCGCCTCCTGCGGGCCGTCGTCCGCCTCCTCCATCGCCTCGGCGAAGAAACGGCCGCAAAAGCCGATGGTGTCGACGATCAGGGTGAGCGTGCCGGCGAAGGGCCCGAGCCCCACGGTGGCCACGAAGAACAGCGCCCAGAACAGGTCGGGCACGGTGCGGAACAGCGAGATCAGGCCGCGCGACAGGTGATAGAAGACCGGATGCGGGCTGTGCCGGCGCGAGGCGCAGATCGCCAGCGGCAGGCTCAGCACCACCCCCAGCACGGTGCCGGCAAAGGCCATCTGGAAGGTCTCCGCCAGCGACAGGATGACCGGCCACAGCCGGCCGGGATCGGGCGGGAACATCTCGCCCAGCACCCGCAGCATGTTGGGGGCGCCCTGGTAGAGGTCGACCAGCGAGATCTCGGCCCCGTCGAGCGAGCTGACGAACAGCGCCAGCGCCACCACGAACAGCAGGAAGCCGGTCAGCCCCGGCCGCTCGAAGCGGGCGGGGGCGGCGCTGTCAGGCCGCGCGGTCGTCGCCATAGAACCCCCTCAGCGTGGCTGCCTCCAGCGCCGCCGCCGGCGCGTCGAGGGTGATGGTGCCGTCGCGCAGCCCGACCACACGGTCGGCATAGGCCAGCGCATGGGCCAGGTCGTGGGTGGTGAACAGCACCGTCAGGCCCTGTTCGCGGATCAGCCCCAGAAACAGCCCCATCACCTCCTCGCCGGCGGCGGGATCGAGGCTCGCCACCGGCTCGTCGGCCATCATCAGGGCCGGGCGCTGCATCAGCGCGCGGGCGATCGCCACCCGCTGCGACTGGCCGCCGGACAGGCTGTCGGCGCGCTGCCGGGCGAGGTCGGCCAGGCCCACCTGTTCCAGGCAGGCCATCGCCTCCTGACGCAGGCGCTGCGGTGCCAGCGCCTGGAACCAGGTGCCGGGCCCCGACAGGCGGCCCTGGGCGCCCTGCACCACGTTCGACAGCACCGACAGGCGCGGCACCAGGTTGTGGCGCTGGAAGACGAAGCCGATCCGCGCGCGCAGCCGGCGCAGCGCGCCCTGCCGCAGCCCCCGCACCTCCTCGCCCAGCAGATGGATGGTGCCGCCATCGGGTTCGGCCAGCCGCAGGGCGCAGCGCAGCAGGGTGGACTTGCCGGCGCCATTGGCCCCGATCAGGGCCACCGCCTGGCCCCGCGGCACCGCGAGCGACACGCCGGCCAGCACCGTCCTGTCGCCGAAGCGCTTGCGCAGGCCCGCGATCGCCACA
>CAZEQG010000392.1:0-3467 GCA_964514295.1 uncultured Alphaproteobacteria bacterium | reverse complement strand
CGCCTCGCCGGCGCCGATCAGCAGCAGCCGCGCACCCTCCCCGACCAGGGCCGACAGCGCCGGCCGCACCGCCTCCAGATAGGGCGCGGTCACCGGGCTGCCGATCCAGCCGATGGTGAAGCCCTGGCCGGCCGGCGGCAGCGGCGGGTAGTGCCCCAGGTCGACCACGGTCGGCAGTATCTCCACCCGCCGCGCCCCGGCGGCCGCGGCCCGTTCGGCGATATAGGCGTTGCCCGCCACCACCAGCCCGGCCCGCGCCATCACGCCGTCGATCTTGCCGGCCAGCCCGGGGATCGCCTCGTAGCGGTGGAACACCGCGTCGTCCAGGTCGACCGCCACCGGCCGGCGCCAGAACAGCCGCTCCAGCCAGGCCGGCACGAAGGGCAGCGCCTCCTTTTCCAGCCAGATCAGGTCGGCCGCGGCGGTCGCCAGATCGCCGATCCGGCGCAGATAGGCCGCGGCGATCGCCAGCCGCCCGCCCGCGCGCCCGCCGCCGCCATAGAGCGCGCGGACATAGGCTTCGCTCAGCAGCGGACGCACCTCCACCCGGTGCCCGGCCGCCTCCAGCGCCGGCAGGTACTGCAGGAAGCGCACCCGGCTGCTGGCGGCGAGCCGGTGATAGCGCGTGAGCAGCAGGATGTTCACAGGCGCCGGAAGCCCTTCGCCAGGATCGAGGGGGCTGACCGCCACAGCAGCCGGTAGCCCGACATGGTGTCGCGCATGGTCTCGGGCGAGCGCTGCAGGATGGCGAGGCCGAGGCGCGTCACCGGCTCCACCGCCAGCGTCGCCAGCGCCACCAGCATCGCCGCACCGGTGCCGAAATGCTTGAAGGCATAGAGGATGCGGCTGCGCAGCGAATAGAACAGCCGGATCGGCTTTACCTGGTAGGAGGTGCCGCCGCCGCGGTGGTAGGCCCTGGCCGCGGTGAGGTAGTAGGAGCGCCAGCCCAGCCTGGCGGCGCGGCAGGAGAAGTCGACATCCTCATAGTACACGAAGAACCGCTCGTCGAACCCCCTCAGGCGGTGGAACACCTCGGCGCGAACCAGGTAGAAGGCGCCCATCACGTGGTCCACCTCCATCGAGCGCTGATGGTCCCACTCCTCCATGAGCTGGTTGGGAAAGAATCCCGGTGCCAGATGGTTCAGCCCGAGCAGCCGGACCAGGATCTGCCCCGGCGTGGGCAGCCGCGCGCAGGTGCGGCTGACCGTGCCGTCCTCGCCGACGAGCTGGATGCCGACGATGCCGTAGCCGCTGTTCTGCGGCTCCTGCATGAAGCGGACGGGCGTGGTCAGGGAATCCGGGTCCAGCCTTGTGTCGGGGTTGAGGAACAGGAAGTAGTCGGCCGTGCTGTCGGCGGCGCCCTGGTTGCAGGCGACCGCGAAGCCCCGGTTCTCGGGATTGGCGATCAGCGTCAGCGGCAGGTCGAAGCCGCTGATGCCGCCGATGGAGTCGTCGGTCGACCCGTTGTCGACCACCACCACGCGGTTCAGCACGATGTCGCCGCGCGCGCAGGCGGCGATGGAGCCGAGGCAGCTGCGCAGCTGGTCGCGCGCGTTCCAGTTGACGATGATGATGTCCAGGCTTGGCATCGGACCTTGAGCAACTCCCGGCGGTCGCGCCAGCGCGCTGGAACGCGCTGGCGCGGCGCCGCAGCTTGGTGATATCGCAAGGCCATTCATAGACAAAGCAGTAGCGGAATCCCATGCCCCGTCTATCAGGCGCCGCCCCGATCACCGTCGGCTGGCGGGCCTGGGCGCCGTGGCTGGGGCATGACGGCGGGCTGCGGCCGGCGAAGCTCGCCTGCCTGGTGCTGGTGATGCTGCCCCTGGCCTGGCTGGCCTGGGCGATCGTCGGCGGGCTGGGGCCGCGACCGCTGGAATGGCTGGTGAAGGAGACCGGCCGCTGGACCATGCGGGTGCTGCTGCTGGCGCTGGCCGTCACACCGCTGCGCCAGATCGCCGGCTGGCAGGCCCTTGGCGAGGCCCGGCGCACCGTCGGCCTCGCCGCCTTCGCCTATGCCGTGCTGCATCTGGCCCTGTGGATGGCCGACCAGGGTTTCCTTGCCGGCCGCATCCTGGCGGAGATGATCGGCCGGCCAGCGCTGGCGGTGGGGGCGCTGTGCCTGTTCGGCCTCGCCGTCCTGGCCGCCACCTCGACCGACGGCATGCTCCGCCGCCTCGGCGGCCGGCGCTGGCGGGGGCTGCACCGGCTGGCCTATCTGCTGGCCGCCGCCGGCCTGCTGCACAACTGGCTGCAGGCGGCCCGCGCACCCTACGAGGCGGTGCTGCTGTCGGGCCTGTATCTGTGGCTGATGGGCTTCCGCCTGCTGCCGGCGCCTGCGCGGCGGCAGACGGGCGCGCTGCTGCTGCTGGGGGTGCTGTCGGCAGCGCTGCTGGCCCTGGCCGAGGCGGTGCACCTGCATTCGCTGGCCGGCGCGCCGCTGCTGCTGGTGCTGCAGGCCAATCTTGCGGTCGAGACCGGGCTGCGCCCGGCCGTATGGCTCCTCGCCTTCGCACTGGTGGCGGCGGCATTGCCGAGGCTTGGCCACCGGCGATAGTCTCCGCCCGCCCCCTGCCCGCCGCCGCCGAGGAAGCCGATGTCCGCCGCCACCGACCGACTGATCGCCGTGATGGCGCGGCTGCGCGACCCGCAGCACGGCTGCCCCTGGGACATCGAGCAGAGCTTCGCCAGCATCGCCCCCTACACCATCGAGGAAGCCTATGAGGTGGCCGACGCCATCGAGCAGGGCGACATCGCCGGCCTGAAGGGCGAACTGGGCGACCTGCTGCTGCAGGTGGTGTTCCACGCGCGCATGGCCGAGGAGATCGGCGCCTTCACCTTCGAGGCGGTGGCCGAAGGGATCGTCGAGAAGATGATCCGCCGCCATCCGCATGTCTTCGCCGATGCTGCGGTCGATGGCGCCGGCGGCACGATTGCCGTGTGGGAGGAGCAGAAGGCCGAGGAGCGTGCCGCCGCCGCCGCCGCCGAGGGGCGGCCGGTCTCGGTGCTGGATGGCGTGGCCAAGGGGCTGCCCGCCCTGCTGCGGGCGGTGAAGCTGCAGAAGCGGGCCTCGCGGGTTGGCTTCGACTGGGCGGCGGCCGGGCCGGTGATGGCCAAGATCGCCGAGGAGATCGGCGAGCTTCAGGCGGAGATGGCGGCACCTGCCCCCGATCCCGCGCGGCTGGCCGACGAGCTGGGCGATGTGCTGTTCTGCATCGCCAACCTGGCGCGTTTCCTGGACCTCGATCCGGAGGCGGCCCTGCGCGGCTGCAACGCCAAGTTCGAGCGCCGCTTCCGCCGGGTCGAGGCCCTGCTGGCCAAGGACGGCCGGCGGCCCGAGACCGCCAGCCTGGACGAAATGGAAGCGCTGTGGCAGAGGGCGAAGGAAGAGGAACGGAGGACCACTGAATGACCCAGAAGAGCGTGCTCATCACCGGCGCCACGGCCGGCTTCGGCGCCGCCACGGC
>CAZEQG010000391.1:0-3487 GCA_964514295.1 uncultured Alphaproteobacteria bacterium | reverse complement strand
CGATGCCCGCGACCAAGGCCAGCGCCGCCGCGGCCTTCAGCCCCGGCCACAGCCAGCGCCAGCGCGGCGGGCGCCGCCGGATGGGCGGTTTCGCCGTCATGCGTCGCACCGTGCCTCGTCGACCATGCCGGCCACGAGGTCGCGAAAGGAAACACCCAGATGGGCCGCCTGCTCGGGCACCAGGGACAGCGGCGTCATGCCGGGCTGGGTGTTCACCTCCAGCAGGTAGAGCCCGGCCACGCCAAGCCGGTCGTCCCAGCGGATGTCGGCCCGGCTGACGCCGCGGCAGCCGAGCACCCGGTGCGCCGACAGTGCCATCTCCAGGGCGGCGTCATAGACATCGGCCGGTATCGCCGCCGGCACCACATGCACGGCCCGTCCGGCCGTGTATTTGGCGGTGTAGTCGAAGAAGGTCTCCTTCGGCTGGATCTCCGTCACCGCCAGGGCCTTGTCGCCCATCACGCCGACCGTCAGCTCGCGGCCGGGGATGTAGCGCTCGACCAGCACCTCGTCGCCGAAGGCCCAGTCCTCGCCCACCGGCGGCGCGTTGTCGCCCTCGCGCACGATGCGCACCCCGACGGAGGATCCTTCGTTCGTCGGCTTCACCACATAGGCCGGCGGCATCGGGTGGCCGGCGGCGAAGGCGGCACGGTGCATCACCCGGCCCTCCGGGCAGCGCAGGCCGGCGGCGGCGAACAGGCGCTTGGCCTGGGGCTTGTCCATGGCCACGGCCGAGGCGAGCACGCCCGAATGGGTGTAGGGGATGCCCAGGATGTTCAGCAGGCCCTGGATCGAGCCGTCCTCGCCGATCGGGCCGTGCAGGGCGTTGAAGCAGATGTCGGGGGCGACCTCGCGCAGCCGGGTGCAGATGTCGCGGCCGACATCGATCTCGCTGACGCGGAAGCCGGCCTCCCGCAGTGCGGCGGCACAGGCGCGGCCGCTGACCAGCGAGACCTCGCGCTCGGCCGACCAGCCGCCCATCAGCACGGCGACAAGGGGGGGTGTCCGTGGCGGGCTGGTCATGGCAGTGGCTCCCCGATACGGCGGATTTCCCAGTCCAGCGCGACGCCGCATTCGGCCTGCACGCGCCGGCGCACCTCCTCGCCCAGCGCCTCGATGTCGGCGGCGGTCGCATTGCCGGTGTTCAGCAGGAAGTTGCAGTGCTTGTCGGAGACCTGGGCGCCGCCGATGGCAAGGCCGCGGCAGCCGGCCCGGTCGATCAGCACCCAGGCCTTCATGCCGGGCGGGTTGGCGAAGGTCGATCCGCCGGTGCGGGCGCGCACCGGCTGGCTGTCCTCGCGGGCGCGCCGGATCTCGGCCATGCGGGCGCCGATCGCCTCAAGATCGCCCCTGGTGGCCTGGAAAGTGGCGCGGGTGAAGATCCAGTGCTCGGGCAGGGCGCAATGCCGGTAGGCAAGGCCGAGCCGCGCCGCCTCCAGACGGTGGCGCTGGCCGAAGCCATCGACCGCCTCGGCCTCGACCAGCACGTCCTTCACCTCGCCGCCATAGGCGCCGGCGTTCATCCTGAGCGCGCCGCCGATGGTGCCGGGGATGCCGGACAGGAATTCCAGCCCGGTGAGCCGCAATTCGGCCGCGGTCTGCGCCACCGTGATGTCGAGCGCGCCGGCCCCGGCGCTGACCATCTCGCCGTCGACCGCGACATCGGCGAAGCCGCGGCCGAGGCGGACCACGACCCCGCGCACGCCGCCATCGCGCACCAGCAGGTTGGAGGCGACGCCGATCACCGTCACCGGCACATCGGCCGGCCGCGCGGCCATGAAGGCGGCCAGGTCCTCGGCGTCGGCCGGGCGGAACATGACCTCGGCCGGGCCGCCGACCCGGAACCAGGTGGTGGGCGCGAGCGGCGCGTTCTCGGTGTAGCGGCCGCGCACCGGGGGCAGGCGATCGATCAGCCTCGTCATGGGCCGCCGGAGCACGCTCATCGGCTCCCCTCCCTGTCGAAGATGGCCTGAAGCTCTGCGGGCAGGCTGTGTGCCCACTGCGTGATGCTGCCGGCGCCAAGGCAGACCACCATGTCGCCTGGCCGGGCGATGCCGGCCACCATGGCGGCAAGCTCGGAAGGGGCGGGCAGGGCGGCCACCCGGCGGTGGCCGTGGGCGATCAGGCCGTCGACCAGCGCTTCCTTGGTGGCGCCGGGCAGGGGCTGCTCGCCGGCGGCGTAGACATCGGCCACGATCACCGCGTCGGCATCGTTGAAGCAGGCGCAGAAGTCCTGGAACAGGCTGGACAGCCTGGTGTAGCGGTGGGGCTGCACCACGGCGATGACGCGGCCGGCCGGGCAGGCGCTGCGCGCCGCCGACAGCACCGCGGCGATCTCGACCGGATGGTGGCCATAGTCGTCGATCACGGTGATGCCGTTGGCCTCGCCGGTCCGGGTGAAGCGCCGCTTCACGCCGGCGAACCCGGCCAGCGCCCGCGCGATCGCCTCGTCGCCGAAGCCCATCTCGTGACCGATGGCGATGGCGGCCAGCGAGTTCTGCACATTGTGCCGGCCGAACATCGGCAGGCTGAGCCCGGCGATCTGGCGCTGCCCGCCGGTGGCGCGGTCGCTGATGACAACGTCGAAGCGTGCGCCCTGCGGGCCGATCTCCACATTCACCGCCCGGACATCGGCCTGGGGCGAGAAGCCGTAGGTGACGATCCGCCGGTCGGACAGCCGCGCGATCATCGCCTGCACCACCGGATGGTCGATGCACATCACGGCGAAGCCATAGAAGGGGATGTTGCCGACGAAGCTCTCGAAGCCGGCCTGGATCGCCTCGAAGGTCTTGTAGTGGTCGAGGTGTTCGGGATCGATGTTGGTGACGACGCAGATGGTGGCGGGCAGCTTCAGGAAGGTGCCGTCGCTCTCGTCGGCCTCCACCACCATCCATTCGCCGGCGCCCAGGCGCGCGTTGGTGCCATAGGCGTTGATGATGCCGCCATTGATGACCGTGGGGTCGAGCCCGGCGGCATCCAGCATCGCCGCCACCATCGAGGTGGTGGTGGTCTTGCCGTGGGTGCCGGCGATCGCGATCGACCATTTCAGCCGCATCAGCTCGCCCAGCATCTCGGCCCGGCGCACGATCGGCAGCAGCCGCTGGCGGGCGGCCTGGACCTCTGGGTTGTCGGCCTTGACCGCGGTCGAGGTCACGACCACGGCGGCATCGCCCAGGTTCTCGGCGGCATGGCCGATGGTCACCTTGATGCCGGCGTCGCGCAGGCGCTTGACCGTGTAGCCCTCGGCGATGTCGGAGCCCTGCACGGAATAGCCCAGTGTCTTCAGCACCTCGGCGATGCCCGACATGCCGATGCCGCCGATGCCGACGAAGTGGATGGTGCCGATGGACAGGGGCAGCGCGCGCATCAGGCAGCCTCCTGCCGCGGCTGGCCGTCGCCATTGCCGTTCGCCGGGGCCAGGGCTGCCGCCAGGTCGGCCAGGCGCTCGGCGGCGTCGGGGCGGGCGAAGCCATGGGCGGCGGCGGCG
>CAZEQG010000390.1:1333-3498 GCA_964514295.1 uncultured Alphaproteobacteria bacterium | reverse complement strand
GCCGAGGGCTCGCTGGCGGCGAGCGTCAGCTTCTCGGGCCGCAGCGCGATCAGGGTGCGCGCGGCCGGGGCGGCGCCGGCCTGCACGAAGCGGTGCGGCCCCGCGCGGTAGATGAAGCCCCCCTCGGCCGGGCCTTCGACCTCGCCCACCAGGAAATTGCTCTTGCCCAGGAAATCGGCCACGAACCGGCTGCGCGGCCGGTCATAGAGCTCGCCCGGCGCCCCCGACTGCACCAGCCTGCCATCGCGCAGGATGGCGATGTCGTCGGACATGGACAGCGCCTCCTCCTGGTCGTGGGTGACGTAGATGAAGGTCATGCCGACCCGGTCGTGCAGGGCCTTCAGCTCCCATTGCAGCTCGGCGCGAAGCTTCTTGTCGAGGGCCGACAGCGGCTCGTCGAGCAGCAGCAGCTCGGGCTCGAACACCAGCGCCCGGGCCAGCGCCACGCGCTGCTGCTGGCCGCCGGAAAGCTGCTTGGGCAGGCGCTCGCCAAGATGGCCGAGCTGGACCAGGTCGAGCGCGTGGCGCACCCGCCGGGCGGTCTCCGCCTTACCGACGCCGCGCACGCTCAAGGGGAAGGCGACATTGCCGGCCACGGTAAGGTGCGGGAACAGGGCATAGCCCTGGAACACCATGCCGAAGTTGCGCTTTTCCGGCGGCAGATGGGTGATCACCCGGTCATCGACCAGGATGTCGCCGGCCGAGGGCTCCACAAAGCCGGCAATCGCCATCAGGATGGTGGTCTTGCCCGATCCGGAGGGGCCGAGCAGCGTGACGAATGCCCCCTTGCGCACGGTGATCGAGACGTCGTCGACAGCCCTGACGGCACCATAATGCTTGCGCAGGGCCCTGACATGGAGGGCATGGGCCGGCACGCGGCGGCTCAGTCCTTGTAGGAGGGGTCGAGGCGGTCGAGCTTGCGCAGCATCGCCCGCCACATCCGCTCGCCGCGCCCCTCGCCGGTGTCCATCTGCCGGGCGGCGTGCTCGGCCAGCTCCTCCGGCACCAGGCGCAGCCGGCCGCCCAGGCTTTTCGCCGCGACCTGGATGCGGCACGCCTGCTCCAGATAGTAGATCAGATAGAACGCCTCGGCGACGCTGCGGCCGGCCGTCAGCAGCCCGTGGTTGCGCAGGATCATCAGCCGGTGCGGACCGAGATCGGCGACCAGCCGCTCGCGCTCCGACAGGTCCGTCGCCACCCCTTCATAGTCGTGATAGGCGACGCGGTTGTGGAATTCGAGGGCGATCTGGTTCAGCGGCAACAGCCCTTCCTCGGTGGCCGCCACCGCCATGCCGGCCAGCGAATGGGTGTGCACCACGCACACCACATCCGGCCGGGCCATGTGCAGGGCGCTGTGGATCACGAAGCCGGGCGGGTTCACCGGCCAGGGGCTGTCGTCCAGCTTGTTGCCGTCGAGATCGATCTTCACCAGCGAGGAGGCGGTCACCTCGTCGAAGGCAAGGCCGTAGGGATTGATCAGGAAATGATGCTCGGGCCCCGGCAGCCGGGCCGAGATGTGGGTGTAGATCGTGTCGTCCATGCCGAAATGGGCGACCAGCCGATAGCAGGCCGCCAGCTCGCGCCTCAGCGCCGCCTCGCCCTCCTCGCGCCGGGCCTCCAGGGCGGGTGCCAGGGCATGCAGGTTCACCATCGCCGCCACCTCGCTTGCGCCGCCCGCCGAGTGGCGGCCCGCCAGTGTAGCGGCGGTGCGGCGGGGCGCGTCAACACCCCTGGCGGCCGGGTCCCGGCATGATAGGCTCGCCAAGCAATCTGGAGGGGGCGATGGAGCTGCTACCGGTGCTGGCCGGGCTGGCCGTGATGCATCTGACGATGGCGATGCTGCCGGGGCCGAACACGGTGCTGGTCAGCCACCTGTCGGCCGCGCGCTCCCGGCGCGAGGGGCTGATGGCGGCGCTCGGCGTGTGCCTGGGCAGTGCCGCCTGGGCGGCGTTCAGCCTGGCCGGGGTCGGCGTGCTGCTGCTGGAGGCGGGCTGGCTCTACCGGGCGCTGCGCATGGCCGGGGCGGCCTATCTGATCTATGTCGGGGTGCGGATGGTGTGGGCGGGGCTGCATGCCGGTGCCGATCACGGACGGCCGCCCGCGCTGCCCGGGCGGCTTGGCCGGGCGCCGGTGCTGGCCGGGCTGGCCACCACCTTCAGCAACCC
>CAZEQG010000390.1:0-1323 GCA_964514295.1 uncultured Alphaproteobacteria bacterium | reverse complement strand
TGGACCAGCCTGTTCATCGTCGCGGTGCCGCCCCAGGCGCCGGCCTGGTTCCTGGCGGCGCTGCTGGCGGTGGTCACGGTGCAGTCGCTCGCCTGGTATGCGCTGCTGGCGCTGGTGCTGTCGACCGGGCCGGCGCGCGGCCTCTATGCCCGGGCGGGGCGCTGGCTCGACGTGCTGGCGGGCGTGGCGATGGCGGGGCTGGGCCTGCGCCTGGCCGAGGGGCTGCGCCGCGAGATGTGGCGGCAGGGCTGAGCGGCCGCCCGGCGCCTCAGCTCTCCACCAGGATCTGCAGGCGGTCGCTGTTGGTGCGCGCCACGCCGAATTCGATCGGCCGGCCGTCGCCGTCGACATTCACCGCCTCGGTCACCAGCACCGGCCGGCTGCGCGGAATTTCCAGCATCTCGGCCTCGGCCTCGTCGGGCAGGCGGGCGGTGATGCGGGTGCGCTTGCGCAGATAGTCGGCGACGCCGAACTCGGCCAGTGCCGCGGTGATGCCGCCGGTGCGCCGGAACGCCGCGTCGAGGCCGCGGAAACGGTCGGCCGGGAAATGGTGATCGCCGATGGACAGCGGCCGGCCATCCACCCGGCTCAGCCGGACCAGCAGCACCACCGGCGCCCCGGTCGGGATGCCAAGCGCCTTGGCCGCCGCTTCCTCGGCCGGGATCACCGCGCTGCGCAGCAGCTCGCCGGCATGGCTGCGCTGCTGGCGCTCGATGATCTCCGAAAAGCGCACGCGCTGGCCCATCGGCCAGTCGATCGGGTCCTCGTGAACGAAGGTGCCGCGCCCCTGTTCGACCCTCAGGATGCCACGCTCGGCCAGCGCCGCCACCGCCCGGCGCAGGGTGTGCCGGTTCACGCGGAAGCGCTCGGCAAGCTCAAGCTCCGTCGGCAGCCGGTCGCCGGGGCGGTAGGTGCCCGCCCGGATGTCGGCCTTCAGCGACTCGGCGATCTGCCACCACAGCGACACGCCGGGAAGACGTTGCAGCGTCATGTGTGTTTCACGAAACGATCACCGAATCGGCCTTTACTGGCTGGAAGGCATGGCGTATCGATAGAGATATGAACGTCTAGACGAATTTTACCGGATGTTCAATGCGAAACATCGGCATGGAACGCAGATGACCGAACCGGACCCGAATGGCGCGCGCCGGCGCTGGCTGGGCACGCTTGCCCGTGCGCCGCTGGCGGCGCTTGAGGAAGCCTGGGCGGCGCTGCCGGCGCCACCGGCCTATGAGATGATCCGTCCGCCCGAGGTGGGGCTGGTGATGGTGCGCGGCCGGGCAGGGGGCAGCGGCCAGCGCTTCAACCTGGGCGAGATGACGG
>CAZEQG010000389.1:0-3501 GCA_964514295.1 uncultured Alphaproteobacteria bacterium | reverse complement strand
GCCGCATCGCTCAGCAGCGGCAGCAGCCCCGCCAGCTCGCGCCGCGCCGCCGCCACCAGCGCGGCGTGGCGTTCGCCATGCGCCGGATCGGGCCGCAGCAGGAAGTCGCGTTCCAGCACGCGCGCCTCAAGCAGGCGTTCCTTCATCTCGGCGGCCTTCACGGCCACCTGGTTGGCGGTCGCCGCGGTGGCTTCGGCCGCCTCGCGCGCCGTGCTGCTCAACTGGTAGATCAGCCCGACCACCGCCAGCCCGACGACCGCGGCGGCGGCAATGCCGGCCGTCCGCATTGCAATGCCGATGCGCATCTGTCCCCCCAGCCTGCCCCATCACCGGCGCACTCCTGCCATGGTGGAGCATATCGGCGCTAGCCGAACGAAAGGATGAGCGGGGCGGCGGAACAGCGCATCCGGCGGCGGGTTGGCGCGGCCCCGGCTTGGCGCTATAGAGCGCGGCATGGACAGTCCCCTTCTGCGCCGGCTGCTGGTTGCGGCCGCCATCCTGTGCGTCCTGGTGACGGCTGGCCTGATCGGCCGGCTGTGGTGGCTGGCGGGCACCCAGGACACGCCCCCGGCGGCGCTGGCGGCGGCGATCGGCGGGCCGTTCCGGATGACCGACCACAATGGCCGCGCGGTCACCGACGCGGATTTCCGCGGCCGGCCGATGATCGTCTATTTCGGCTACACCTATTGCCCCGATGTCTGCCCGACCGGGCTGCAGACGCTGGCAGCGGCACTCGACCTGTTGGGCGGTGACGCGGCCCGGGTGTGGCCGGTGTTCGTGACGGTCGATCCCGAGCGCGACACGGTGGCGCAGATGAAGGACTATGTCGCCGCCTTCCATCCCCGCCTGATCGGCCTGACCGGCACCATCGAGCAGGTGCGCGACATCGCCCGCGCCTATCGCGTCTATTTCCGCAAGGTCACGCCGGAGGGATCGACCGACTACCTGGTCGACCATTCGTCCGCCTTCTACGTGATGGGAAAGGACGGCGCCTTCGCCTCCCATCTCACCCACCAGGCGACGCCGGAGGCCATCGCCGCCCGGCTGCGCACCCTGCTCTAAAGGAGGACCCCATGACCACCACCGGACACCTGCCCAAGGGGGTCGCCTGCGCCAGCCTGACGGCGCTGAATGCCGACCTGTCGGTCGATCTGCCGCTGACGCTGGCCCACAATCGCTGGCTGCTGGCCAATGGCTGCGATGCCGTGGTCATCCTCGGCACCACCGGCGAAGCCAACAGCTTCACGGTTGAGGAACGCCTCGCCCTGATCGAGGCGGTCGGCGCCAGCGACCTGCCGAAGGACCGGATGGCGATCGGCACCGGCTGCTGTGCCATTCCCGATACCGTGCGCCTGTCGAAGGCGGCGCTGGCCACCGGCTGCCGCTCGCTGCTGCTGCTGCCGCCCTTCTACTACAAGAACATCGGCGACGAGGGGCTCTACGCCTCGATCGCGGCGGCGCTCGACGGCATCGCAGACCCGGCGATGCGCGTCTACCTCTACCATTTCCCGGCCCTGACCGGCGTGCCCTTCACGGCGGCGGTGATCGAGCGGCTGCTGGCTGCCTATCCCGGCGTGGTGGTCGGGCTGAAGGACAGTTCCGGCGATGGCGACCATATGGAGGCGCTGCAACGCCGCTTCCCCGGCTTCGAGGTGTTCGCCGGCACCGAGGAGCACATGCTGCGCATGCTGCGCGCCGGTGGTGCCGGCACCATTTCGGCCACCGTCAACGTCACCGTGAAGGCGACGGTCGCGAGCTATGCCGCCTGGCAGGGGCCGGAGGCGGATGCCCGGCAGGCGGTGGTGATCGCCCAGCGCCAGGCCTTTGCCGGCTACCCCTTCTCCTCCGCCATCAAGGAGGTGATGGCGCGCGAGACCGGCATCGCCTCCTGGCGCAATGTCCGCCCGCCCTTCCTGCCACTGGCCGCCGATCGTGCCGATGCCCTGTCGGCGAAGCTGGCGGCGGCCGGCTTCAGCCTGCCGGCGCTGGCCCAGGCCGCCCAGTAGCCGCAAGCTTCGCCGTCAGCGGCGGGCGGCGAAGAAGTCGCGCAGCAGCGCGCCGGCCTCGGTCTCGGACACGCCTGCCACCACCTCCGGCCGGTGGTGGCAGGTGGGCAGGCCGAACAGCCGCGGCCCGTGCTCCACGCCGCCGCCCTTGGGATCATAGGCGCCGAAGACGAGGCGGCGCAGCCGGGCATTGGCGATGGCCTGCGCGCACATCGGGCAGGGCTCCAGGGTGACGAACAGGTCGGCCCCGGGCAGGCGCGGCACCCCCAGCAGGGCGCAGGCGGCGCGGATCGCCAGGATCTCGGCATGCGCCGTGGGGTCGGCCAGCTCCTCCACCCGGTTGCCGGCCCGCGCGATGACGCGGCCATCCAGCACCAGCACGGCGCCGACCGGAACCTCTCCGCGCGCGGCCGCGGCCCGCGCCTGTGCCAGCGCCTCGTCCATGAAGCCCATCGGCCGACGCTGACGTTTGCGCCGCCGCCGGTCAAGCGATAGGGTCCGCCGCCATGGGCCCAGAACGCATTGCCAAGGTTATCGCGCGCGCCGGCATCTGCAGCCGGCGGGATGCCGAAAGGCTGATCGCAGAGGGTCGCGTCAGCGTCGACGGCCGGCGGATCGACAGCCCGGCGCTGAATGTCAGCCCCGGGCAGAGCGTGCTGGTCGACGGCCGGCCGCTGCCGGCGCCGGAGCCGACGCGGCTGTGGCGCTACCACAAGCCGGCCGGGCTGGTGACCACCCACCGCGACCCGGAGGGCCGGCCCACCATCTTCGACAAGCTGCGCGAGCGGCTGCCGCGCGTCATCTCCGTCGGGCGGCTCGACCTCACCTCCGAGGGGCTGCTGCTGCTGACCAACGACGGCGAGCTGGCGCGCCACCTGGAACTGCCCGCCACCGGCTGGATCCGCCGCTACCGCGCCCGGGTGCATGGCCAGCCCCCGGACGGGCTGGTCGAACAGCTTGCCCGCGGGGTCACGGTCGATGGCGTGCGCTATGCCGGCATCGAGGCCAGCATCGACCGGGCCGAACGGTCCAATGCCTGGATCAGCCTGGCGCTGCGCGAGGGCAAGAACCGCGAGGTGCGCCGGGTGCTGGAGCATTTCGGGCTGACGGTGAACCGCCTGATCCGCCTTGCCTATGGCCCCTTCCAGCTCGGCAGGCTGGCGCCGGGGGAGGTGGAGGAGGTGAATCCCAAGGTGGTGCGCGAACAGGTGGGCCTGGCCACCCGGGCGCTGCCGACCGACCGGCGCAAGCTCGATGCGGGGCGCAAGCTCGATGCGGATCGTCGCCGGGCGCCATAGGGGGGCTGGCCTGGTTGCGCCGACCGGGCCCAACATGCCCGCAACCGGCGTGCGCCCGACCGGCCAGCGCGTCCGCACCGTCCTGTTCGACACCCTGGCGGGCGGCCGCTTCGGCACCGTGCTGCCGGGGGCGGTGGTGCTGGACGCCTTTGCCGGCAGCGGGGCGCTGGGGCTGGAGGCGCTGTCGCGCGGCGCCG
>CAZEQG010000388.1:0-3520 GCA_964514295.1 uncultured Alphaproteobacteria bacterium | reverse complement strand
GGCGGCCGCCCGCCCCGGCGCCGGCTGCGTCGCCGCCGAAGGACGCAGCTCGATCGGACCGATGGCGCGGACCCGCCGCTCGACGCGCTGGATCGCCCGCATCAGCGCGCTCGCCTCCTCGCCCAGCGCGGTCTCGGTCGGGGTGACGGAGAATGCCGCCTTCGGGATAGGCAGCACCTGGAGCTTCAGGTCCGACACCTGCATGCCGCCGCCCGAATTGATGGCGGCGACCGTGCGCACGATGGCCCGCTCGAGCTGGCCGTAGAGGCCGGGGAAGCGCAGGGCCGAACGCTCGATCTGCTCGTCGAGATAGTCCATGTCGGCTTCCGACAGCTCGCGCACGATGGCGAACTTGAAGGCTATGCCGGGGATCAGGCCGACCTCGTTCTCGATCTCCTTCAGCTTGTAGCCGGCCAGCCCGAGCAGGCGGAACAGCTCGCTGGCCGCGTCCTCCTTGCGGGCCGAGGCCGCAAGGTCGCCGGCCGATGGCGGCACCATGAAGGACAGGCCGCCGCCCACCCAGGACAGCGCCCGCCCCAGCCCCGACCACGCCGTCAGCAGGGTGGAGGGGCGGTCGTCCACGAGGTCGCGCTGCAGGACGGCGGGCTGGGCCAAGGCCGGACCGGCGGCGGCCGAACCGGCCAGGATCAGCGCGGCGACAAGGTTCTTGGTCATCGTCGTTCCCCCCGGGGCTCAGCGCTCGATCACACGCAAGGAAAGCGCGCCCCGGCGCACCTGCTCGCGCCGGTCGATGCGCAGCGGCACCAGCCCTTCGCGCACAAGATAGCCTTCCGGGCCGATGGTCTGCTCGCGCGTCAGCTCGGTGATGAACTCGCGCAGCCCGTTCACCTCGCCTTCGCCCTTGTAGTTCTTCACGCTGGTGCGCTTCACGTAGACATAGAGCGGGCGCACGAACTCATAGTCGCGGTCGGCGATGTTGTCGGGCGTGGCGGCAAAGCCATCCAGCGGCAGCACCTTCACGATGTCCGTCATGCCTTGCGCGAAGTTCAGCGGCGCCACCGCGATGGTGCCCTTGGCGGCCGCGGTCATCGCCTCGCGCAGCTTCACGTCATAGGGCAGGCCGATCTCGCCCACCACGCCGTCGCGGCGCAGGCTGATGCACTGGCGCACCCGCTCCTCGGCCGCGAAGATGCCCTTGATGTCGGGGATCTTGCGGCAGGCCGCCTCAAGGAAGCGGTCCTCGAAGAAGCCGCGCGAGCCGAGGCCGGCCGCGGGCACCATCACCTTCAGCGGCAGGTCGGGCAGGTGCTCGCTCACCGCCTTCCAGGTGGCATTGCGGTTGGGCAGGAACTCGCCGTCATCGGGCAGCTCGGCCGCCACCGCCGAATAGAGCTGGCGCAGCGACAGGTTGTAGTCGGCATCGTCGCGGCGGGCCACCAGCACCAGCGCGCTCATCCCGAGCTGGATCTCGATGATCTGGGTGACGCCATTCTCGAAGCAGGTATCAAGCTCGCTCGAACGGATGCGCCGCGACATCGCCACCACATCGGGCCCGTCGCCGGTGGCCGACTGGCAGAACAGCGAGACGCCGCGGCCGGTACCGCCGAACGCGGTCTTGGGCGGCATGATCACCTCTGCCGTCACCAGCTTGCCGACCACGTTCTGCACATAGGGCGCCAGGAAGGTGGACCCGACGATGTTCATCGGCCGGTCGGCCAGTGCCGCTCCAGGGCCGGCCAGCACCGCCGCTGCAAGCAGTCCGCCAAGCGCAGACGCGGCAATCGCGCGCGCGCCGCTTCGATAGTCGATCATGCATCCCCCAGTCGACATCCCTGCCCGGTTGCGGGCGGATCCGTAAGGGCCATAGTCTCACAAGCACGGCCCGGGCGGAATCCACGTTTTTGCCGGCGCAGGCGGTCAGGCCGCCTCGCCCAGCACCCGGGCGAACAGCATCTCGACATGCTTGGTGTGGTAGGCGAGGTCGAACAGCGGGGCGAGATCCGCAGGTCCGAGATGGGCGGTCACCGCCGGATCGGCCGCCAGCAGGTCGAGGAAGGCCCCGCCGCCCTGCCACACCTTCATGGCGTTGGACTGCACGGCCCGATAGGCATCCTCGCGGCTCATCCCGGCCTGGGTCAGGGCGAGCAGCACGCGCTGGCTGTGCACCAGCCCGCCCAGACGGTCGAGATTGGCCTGCATGGCCTGGGGATAGACCACCATCCGCTCGACCACGCCGGCCAGCCGGGCGAGCGCGAAGTCCAGCGTCACCGTGGCATCGGGCGCGATCATCCGCTCGACGGAGCTGTGCGAGATGTCGCGCTCGTGCCACAGGGTCACGTTCTCCAGGGCCGGCACCACGGCCGCCCGGACGATGCGGGCCAGCCCCGTCAGGTTCTCGGTCAGCACGGGGTTGCGCTTGTGCGGCATGGCCGAGCTGCCCTTCTGGCCCGGCGCGAAATACTCCTCAACCTCCCGCACCTCGGTGCGCTGGAGGTGGCGGATCTCGGTCGCCAGCCGCTCGACCCCCGCGGCGACCACGGCGAGCGCGGCAAAGAAGGCGGCGTGCCGGTCGCGCGGGATGACCTGGGTCGACACCGGCTCCACCGCCAGGCCCATCTTCGCCGCGACATAGGCCTCGACCGAGGGGTCGACATTGGCGAAGGTGCCGACCGCGCCCGAGATGGCGCAGGTCGCCACCTCCCGCCGCGCCGCCACCAGCCGGTCGCGGTGGCGCTGGAATTCCGCGTAGTGGCCGAGCAGCTTCAGGCCGAAGGTGGTGGGCTCGGCATGGATGCCATGGCTGCGGCCGACGCACGGGGTGAACTTGTGCTCGACCGCGCGCCGCTTGAGCGCCGCCAGCACGCCATCGACCCCCTCGATCAGGATGTCGGCGGCCTGGCTCAACTGCACGGCAAGGCAGGTGTCGAGCACGTCGGAGCTGGTCATTCCCTGGTGCAGGAAGCGCGCCTCCGGCCCGACATGCTCGGCGACCGAGGTGAGGAAGGCGATCACGTCGTGCTTCACCTCGGCCTCGATCTCGTCGATGCGCTGGACGTTCCAGCCGCCGCGCGCGCGGATCGCCGCCGCCGCCTCGGCCGGGACGATGCCCAGCTCCACCATGCGGTCGGCGGCATGCGCCTCGATCTCGAACCAGATGCGGTAGCGGTTCTCCGCCTCCCAGATGGCGGCCATGCGGGGGCGGCTGTAGCGGGGGATCATTTCCGGGCACCTGTGCTATGAGACGGTCCCACTAGCACGCCGCCCCCGCGCCCGCCAAGGAACCGCCCTCAAGGGAACCGAACGATGAACGTGAACGGCAAACCGACCCGCACGATCTGGCCCGCCGCCGACGGCACGGCGGTGGAGATCATCGACCAGACCCGCCTTCCCCACCACTTTGCGGTGGCCCGGCTGACGACGCTGGACGAGGCGGCCCACGCCATCCGCGCCATGCTGGTGCGCGGCGCCCCGCTGATCGGCGCCACCGCCGCCTACGGGCTGTGGCTGGCGCTGCGGGAGGATGCGACGGATGCCGGGCTGGCGCGGGCGGCGGCGGTGC
>CAZEQG010000387.1:0-3525 GCA_964514295.1 uncultured Alphaproteobacteria bacterium | reverse complement strand
CGCCGGGCAGGGTCGCCTCGTCCGGCCAGGGCCCGCCGAGCCCGGCCGCCAGCAGATCGTCAAGCGAGGGAGGGCGGCCGAGGACGACCGTCGCCTCGGCCCCGTCGTCCTGCATTGCTCACCCCCGGCCGGCGCGGCGGCCGGTCAGCCCATCTGCGGGATGCGCGCAACCATCCGCAGCGAGGTCGACAGCTCCTCCATCTGCAGCCAGGGCCGCATATAGGCAACGGCGTTGTAGGAGCCGGGCTTGCCCGGGATCTCCTTCACCTGCACCTTGGCCTCGGCCAGCGGATACTTCGCCTTCAGCTCCGGCCCGGCGGTGGGATCGCCGTTCACGTAGTTGAGGATCCAGCGGTTCAGCCAGGCCTCGCAGTCGGACGCCTCCATGAAGCTGCCGATCTTGTCGCGCGCCATCACCTTCAGGTAATGGGCAAAGCGCGAGGTCGCCATGATGTAGGGCAGCCGGGCGGAAATGGCGGCGTTCGCCGTCGCCTCCGGACGGTCGTACTTCTTGGGCTTCTGCGTGGTCTGGGCGCCGAAGAACACCGAATAGTCGGTGTTGCGGTAGTGGCAGAGCGGCAGGAAGCCCAGCTTCGACAGCTCGGCCTCGCGGCGGTCGGTGATCCCGATCTCGGTCGGGCACTTCATGTCGCTGTCGCCGTCGTCGGACTGGAAGATGTGCACCGGCAGGTTCGACACCTTGCCGCCGCCCTCCGCCCCGCGGATGGCCACGCACCAGCCATACTGCGAGAAGGCGTCGGTCAGCCGGGCGCCCATCACATAGGCCGAATTCATCCAGCAATAGTCCTGATGCGCCATCGCCTTGGCGTTGCCCTTCTCGTCATAGGGCGCCTCCTCATAGGCGAACTCCTCCACCGGCTTGGTGGCGGCGCCATAAGGCAGGCGGGCAAGCGCGCGCGGCATGGTGAGGGTGACGAAGCGGCTGTCCTCGCTGTCGCGGAAGCTGCGCCACTTCGTGTACTCGATCGAATCGAAGATCTTCTCCAGGTCGCGCGGCTTCGACAGCTCGGTGAACTCCTCGAAGCCGAACAGCTTGGGATCGGCCGCCGAGATGAAGGGCGCGAAGGCGGCGGCGGCGACGTTCGACATCATCGACAAGCATTCGATGTCGTCGGGATGGTTGGTCCACTGATAATCGCCGATCAGCGCGCCATAGGGCTCGCCGCCGGGGGTGCCGAACTCGTTCTCGTAGATCTTCTTGAAGATCTGGCTCTGGTCGAACTCGACCGCCTTGCTGAGGTCCTTGTAGAGCTCCTTCTTCGACACGTTGATGCAGCGCAGCTTCAGGGTGCTGCTGGTCTCCGAGTTCATCACCAGGTAGTGAAGGCCGCGCCAGGTGCCTTCGAGCTGGCTGAACTTCGGGTGGTGCATCACTGCCGCGAGCTGCTTCGACAACTGCTTGTCGATGGCGGCGATGGCGCGGTTCAGCGTGTCGGACAGGTTCTTGGAGTAGCTGACGGTGCCCTTCAGGGCTTCTTCCGTCAGGGTCCTGATCAGCTCCTGCGCGCGGTCGGGCTCGGTCTGCTTGGTGGCGCCGATCGCCTGCTCAAGAAAGCTGAGGGTCTGGCCTTCGGCCTCCGCCGCCTGGCCTTGCGCCTGGGTCTCGGCCATCGCTCAGCCCTCCTTCTTCTCGGTGTCGAGACCAAGCTCGCCGCCAAGCTTCTTCAGGTTCTCGGTGTCGTTCAGCACCTTGTCCAGCACCGCCTCCAGCTCTTCCGAGCGGTCGACCTTGCTCATCAGGTCGCGCAGCTTGTCGCGCGTCTCCTTCAGCTTGCGCAGGGGCTCGACCTGCTCGACGATGCGGGCCGGCTCGAAATCCTCCATCGACTTGAACTTCAGCTCGACCGCCATTTCGCTGCCGTCGCCGGCGAGCGTGTTCTCCACCTTCATCTTCACGCCCGGCGTCATGCGCGCCATCACGTCGTTGAAGTTGTCGCGGTCGATCTGCACGAACTTGCGGTCCTTCAGCGGCTTCAGCGGCTCTGTCGGATCGCCCGAGAAGTCGCCCATCACGCCGACCACGAAGGGCAGGTCCTTCTGGACCATCGCGCCCTCGGTCTCGACTTCATAGGAGATATGCACGCGCGGCTTGCGCACGCGCGAGAGCTTATCGTGAATGCTTGCCATCTGACCGGTCTCCCTTCCTCGGCGCGAGGCCGCCTTCGGCTGCCATTATGCGCGGATCGTCCGCCGATGTTCAATCTTGCCCGTCGCCGTCAATAGCCGCTCTCCTCGGGTGGCGGCTTGGCGCCGGAATAGATCATGAAGGTCTTGCGCTGCTCGCTGTCGGGAAGCAGCTCGGCCAGCAGCTCCGGCAGCGACATGCGCCCGCGCCGCACCACCTCCTCCAGGGTGTAGGAGATCGGCGAATGCGGCTCGGTTCGCCTGAAGAAATCGGCGATCTGCAGCAGCAGGCGGAAGGCATCCTCCCGCCCTGCCATCTGCCCCGCGGCATTGAAGGATGGCACCGCCCCGCCCGCCGCCGTCACGGACGGCTGGCCAGGTGCCGCGGCCGCCCCCGGTGCTGCCGCCGCAGCGGTATCGGCCCCCCCGGCCTCCAGCAGGGCCAGCTTGTCGCGGCCGATCTGCTTGACCGCATCGAGGCAGGTCTCCAGCAGCCCGCGCACCTGCGAATAGGGCGGGGCGTCATGGCCGGCGCGGTTGTAGAACTGCTCGTTGAGCTGGTCGAAGGCGACCAGCGCGGCGGCGATATCCTCCGTCAGGTCCTTGAAGAAGCCGGCCGGCGTCTCGCGCACGGCGGTCTCGATCCGCTCCATGCTGACGGCACCGCTGTCGAGACGCTTCTGCTTGCGGTCGGGATCCTGGATCGAGGCCAGCTCCACCGCCTGCTCATACTGCCACAGCGCAAACGGCCCCTCGCTGTTGCCCGCGGTCAGCGGCACCCGGCGCATGGGCTGGATCAGGGTGCCGTCAGCGCCCTGCCCGTTCAGCCCGATGAAGGGGGCGACGGTGGTCTCCACCCCGTCCTCGTCCGGGCGGGGAAAAATGTCGTCCCAGAAATTCTCGACCAGCCCCTTGGCCAGGCGGAAGCCGTCGCGCAGGCCGGCAAAGCCGTGGGCGCGCAGCAGCCCCTCGATGTACCAGGCGGCGATCTCCAGGTCCTTGGACTTCTCGGCCAGCACCTGCGGGGAAAGCTGCAGGATGGTGCGCCACTCGTCGATCAGCCCGCCATCCTCCTCGCCCGATTCCATCTGGCGCTCGGCGGCGCGGGCGGCCGAGCGCGCGTCCTTCACCTTGTAGTAGAGGGCGGTCGGCGAGGAATCCTCGCGCAGGTCCGTCCCGGCCGGGGCATCCCCCGGGATCGGCTGCAGCAGCGGCTCGATCTCGATCACGTCCGGCGTCATGCCACCCTCCCATTGCCCCCGGCGGCGATGTCCAGCCCCTGCTCGACCAGCCGCTTCATGCCGCCAGCGCGCTGCGCGGCCGGCAGGCCGGCGATGGCGAGCTTCGCCGCCGCCGCCACCGCCACGCCGGTCAGATGGG
>CAZEQG010000386.1:0-3536 GCA_964514295.1 uncultured Alphaproteobacteria bacterium | reverse complement strand
CGCGGCGGCGCCTCGCCGCGCAGCCGCCGCCGCGCCGCCCCCAGCGCCTTCACCTTCTGCGCCAGCTCGCGCTTGAAGTCCTCGGCCGAATGCAGCGCCGACAGCGAGCTGGGCTTGGCGATATAGTCCTTGGCGCCGATCGCCAGCGCCTTCATCGACACGTCGGCGTTCTTCACCGTCAGGGTCGATGCCATCACCACCTGAAGCTGGCGGTCCGCGCGGATCAGCTCCGGCAGCGCCGTCAGCCCGTCCATCCGCGGCATCTCGATATCCAGCACCACCACCTCGACCGGCGTGCGCGAAAGCTGGGCAATCGCCATCTGCCCGTCGCCCACCGATGCCACCACCTTGATGTCGGGGTCGCTCTCCAGCGCCCGGGCGAACAGCCCGCGGATCACCGCCGAATCGTCGACCAGCATGACGCGGTAGGGATCGTCGCGAACCGCCGCCTGCGCCGGCGGCGGCCGGCTGCTGCCGGCAGCCTGCATCATAGCAGGCCCACCTGGGCGAATTTGGACTGCACGATCTCGGAATCGAACGGCTTCATGATGTATTCGTTGGCCCCGGCCGAGAGCGCCTCGGTGATGCGCGACAGCTCGTTCTCGGTGGTGCAGAAGATCACCACCGGCTGGTCACCGCCGGGCGAGGCACGCAGCTTCTTCAGGAACTCCAGGCCGTTCATCACCGGCATGTTCCAGTCCAGGAGGATCGCGTCGGGCATGCCCGCCTTGCAGGCCTCCAGCGCCAGCATCCCGTCCGCCGCCTCGCTGACCTTGAAGCCAAGCTCTTCCACGATCTTTCGCGCCACCAGGCGCACCACGCGGGAATCGTCGACGACGAGGCAGGTCTTCATCGCTCGGCCATGCTCGCTAGGCGGTCTGTCCGCCGGTGAAATCCAGGAGGCGTGAGACGTCGAGAACCACCAGGAGCTGGCGGTCGAGCCGGTAGACGCCCGCCGACACTTCCCGCCACAGCGGATCAAGGGTTGAAGGATTGCGCTCGAACTGGTCTTCGGAAAGGCTCAGCACCTCGCCCACCGCATCGACCAGCAGGCTGTAGGCCTCGCCGGCATTCTCCACCACCACGCTCATGCGCCGGTCCTCGCCCTTGAAGGGCGGCAGGCGCATGCGCCGGCGCACATCGATCGCCGTCACGATGCGTCCGCGCAGATTGAGCGAACCCGCCACCTCGGGCGGGGCGAGCGGGATGCGGGTGATGCGCTGCGGGCCCAGCACGTCATGCACCGTCAGCACCGGGATGCCGAAGAGCTGCCCGGCAATGGTGATCGAAACGAACTGCTTGGTCTCGCCCGTCGTGGCGCGGAGCGCCCCCTGCCTGACCATCACATCGGTTGCCATGGCGATCTCCTAGGCGGCAGCGGGCTGAGCCAGCGATTGGGCCAGGGACTGCACCAGCGCGTCCCGGTCGAACTTCGCGACATAGTCGGTGAAGCCGACCTCGCGGGCGCGGGCAACATCGCGAGGGCCGGTGCGGGCCGTCAACGCGATGATCGGCAGGTCCTGCCAGCGGCCGCCGGCACGCAGCGCCTCGCAGAGCTGGAACCCGTCCATCCCCGGCATCTCGATGTCACTGACCACGGCATCGATATCAAGGCCGTTCTCGTGCATCTGCAGGGCCTCCTCGCCGCCCGCCGCGGTCGTCACCTCGAAGCCGCCGACCGACAGCAGGGGGGTCAGGAGGTTGCGGAAGAACGGGCTGTCATCGACCACCAGCACCCGCTTGCGCCGCTTGCCGGCAGCCGGCAGCTCGCCGGCCGAGCGCTCGAACCAGTCGCTGAAGGCCTGGGTCAGGTAGTAGCCGGCATCGATCACGTCGGTCGCCTTGCCGGTGATGATGGCGCTGCCCATCACGCCGGGCTTGGAGGTGCGCAGCTCGACATTCACCCGGTCCTCCACGATGTCCACGATCTCGTCGACCATCAGGCCCATGGTGTGGTCGTCGTCGGAGAACACCAGCACCGGCTGCTTGCCCTCCGACTTCACCGTGTAGCCGGGTTCGATCGGCACCAGCGGCATCAGCTTGCCGCGATACTGCACCATCGGCTGGCCATCGGAGAACTCGATGGTCTCGACCGCGATGTCCTCCAGCCGCGCCACCAGCGCCAGCGGCACGGCCTTGGGCGCGGAGCCGCCGGCGCGGAACACCAGAAGGGAGGTGCGGTTGTCGCTGCCGGACTCCCGCGAGGTGACCTGGTCGCCGACCCGGCTGTCGGTCACGCCCATCTCGCCGGTGCCGCCGGCGATGCCGTTGGGGTCGAGGATCATGATGACGCTGCCATCGCCAAGGATGGTATTGCCGGAGAACATGGTGATGTTGCGCAGGATCGGGGCGACCGGCTTCACCACGATTTCCTCGGTGTCGAACACCCGGTCGACCATGATGCCGAAGCTGTAGGCGCCAACCTGGGTGACCACCACGAAGCTGCCGGCATCCTTCGCCGGCTCCTGGCCCTCCGGCATGTCGAGCTGCAGCAGCCGCTCGAGCGAGACCAGCGGCAGCAGGCGGTTGCGCAGGCGCAGGACCGGCGCGCCGTTGATCGTCTCGATCGGGTTCTCGCCGCTGGCCGTGGCCCGCACCAGCTCGACCACGGAGATCTGCGGGATGGCGAAGCGCTCGCCGCAGGCTTCCACGATCAGGGCCGAGACGATGGCAAGCGTCAGCGGGATCTTGATGATGAAGCTGGAGCCCTTGCCCTGGCGGTTCTTCAGCTCGATGGTGCCGCCGATCTTCTCGATGTTGGTGCGCACCACGTCCATCCCCACCCCCCGGCCGGACACCGAGGTCACGGCGGCGGCGGTGGAGAAGCCGGCCTTGAAGATGAACTGCAGGATCTGCTGCTCGGCCATGCCCGCGAGCTCGCTTTCGGTCGCCAGCCCGTTCTGGATCGCCTTGGCCTTGATGCGCTCGATGTCGAGCCCTTTGCCGTCGTCCGACACCTCGATGATGATGTGGCCGCCCTCGTGATAGGCGTTGAGGGTGATCCGCCCGGTCTCGGGCTTGCCCGCCTTCACCCGCACCTCCGGCACCTCGATGCCGTGATCGGCGGAGTTGCGCACCATGTGCGTGAGCGGATCCTTGATCAGCTCCAGCACCTGGCGGTCGAGCTCGGTGTCGGCGCCGAGCATCACCAGGTCGATCTTCTTGTGCAGTTCGTGGCTGAGGTCGCGCACCAGCCGCGGCAGCTTGGCCCAGGCGTTCCCGATCGGCTGCATGCGGGTCTTCATCACCCCTTCCTGCAGCTCGGAGGTGACCTGGGAAAGGCGCTGCAGCGGCACGGTGAACTCGCTGTCCTTGTGCCGCCGGGCGATCTGGAGAAGCTGGTTGCGGGTCAGCACCAGCTCGCTGACCGTGGTCATCAGGTTCTCCAGCAGATCGACCGACACGCGGATCGACTGGCTGGCAACCGAAGGCTCCTTCGCCTCCACCGCCATCGCGGGCGTGCTGTCGGGCAGGTTCGCCGCGGCCCGCGCCCGGGCCGGCCCGGGATCGGGCGCCAGGGCCGGGGGCGTCTGCAT
>CAZEQG010000385.1:361-3571 GCA_964514295.1 uncultured Alphaproteobacteria bacterium | reverse complement strand
GCATCGGCAGCCGGGGCGGCTTCGCCCGGGGCTGGCGCGGGCGCGCCATCGACCGGGATCGGCTTGCGGATCAGCCGCTCGATCGCCCGCAGCAGCGGCACCTCATCGCGCGCGCACAGCGAGATCGCGGCACCATCGGCCCCGGCGCGGGCCGTGCGGCCGATGCGGTGGACATAGGATTCCGGCACATGCGGCAGGTCCACGTTCACCACATGGGTGACATCGGCCACATCGATGCCGCGGGCGGCGATGTCGGTGGCGATCAGCACCCGGGTCGAGCCGTCGCGGAAGCCGGCGAGCGCCCGCTCGCGCTGCGACTGGCTCTTGTTGCCATGGATGGCGACGGCCGGGATGCCGGCACCCTCCAGGTGGCGCACCACGCGGTCGGCGCCATGCTTGGTGCGGGTGAACACCAGGGTGCGGCCCGTCGTCTCCTGGGCCAGCAGGCGGGCAAGGATGGTGCGCTTGTCCTGGCCGTCGGTCATGATCACGCGCTGGGTGATGCGCTCCACCGGGGTGGCTACCGGGGTCACCGACACGCGCAGCGGATCGCGCAGCAGCTCGTCGGCCAGCACGCCGATCTCGCGCGGCATGGTGGCCGAGAAGAACAGCGTCTGGCGCGCCGCCGGCAGGGCCCGCACGATGCGCCGGATCGGCACGATGAAGCCGAGATCGAGCATCTGGTCGGCCTCGTCGAGCACGAAGGTCTCGACCTGGTCCAGGTTCACCGCGCGGTCGGCCATCAGGTCGAGCAGGCGGCCGGGGGTGGCGACGAGCACGTCGACCCCGCGCGCCATCGCCTTGGCCTGCGGCCCCTTGCCGACGCCGCCGAACACCACGGCCACGGTCAGCCCGGTATGGCGGCCATAGGCGCGGGCGGCCTCGGCGATCTGGGCCGACAGTTCGCGGGTGGGGCTGAGGATCAGCGCCCGGGCCCGGTGGGGGAAGCGTGGCGGCCGTTCACCCTGCGCGCCGGCGGCGGCCAGGCGCTGAAGGATGGGCAGCATGAAGGCGGCGGTCTTGCCGGTGCCGGTCTGGGCGATGCCCAGCAGGTCGCGACCCTCCAGCACGCCGGGGATGGCCTGGGTCTGGATCGGGGTGGGGGTGGTGTAGCCTTCCTCGCCAAGCGCGCGGAGGAGCGGGGCCGCAAGGCCGAGGTCTTTGAATTCAGTCACGGATCTGGGAATCTCTCTGCAATGGCCAAGCGCCATTCGGGCGTCGGCCGGGGTGTGCGGCAACCCGCCCCTGGCAAGGGCGGGACAGTGTCGGCCACGAGCTGCCTCGGGCGAAACACCGACATCTGGCCGGGATCACCCCAGGGGCGGCGACACCGCCGGCCCCAAACAGGCACCCCCTAGATGGGTCATTTTGCGGTGCAGCGCAACCTATTTCGGCCGCCCGGGCGTGCGGCCAGCGCGGAGCAGACCTGTTCGCCGGGCGCGGTGCCTGCTACAAAATGTCCGTTCGGTAAGACAATCGGAGGCCAAAATGCTGGAGATCACGCGGCGCGGTATGCTTGGCGGCACCGCCGCCCTGGCCCTGGCGCCGGGGATGGGCCTGCTGCCGGGGGCGGGCCGGGCGCAGGGCCTGAAAAAGCTCACCTATGTCTCGCCCTTCGGCTACCTGGTGGCCTTCGCGCCCGACCTGGTGGCCAAGGCCGGCGGCTATTTCGCCCGCGAGGGGCTGGATGTCGATGTGCAGGGTGGCAAGGGCTCGGCAGTCGCCGTGCAGCAGGTGCTCTCCGGCCAAGCCCAGGTGTGCCGCACCGGCGGCATCGACGCCATGAAGGCGATCGCCAACCAGGATGCGCCGATCCGCATCGTCGCCACCATCAACCAGGGCTCGCCCTTCTTCGTGGTGTCGAAGGCCGACAAGCCGATCCGCGGGCCGAAGGAGATGGTGGGCAAGACCATCGGCGTGGTCTCGATCGGCGGCGCCACCGAGAACCTGCTCGACGCCATGGTCGCCGATGCCGGGCTCGACATCAAGTCGGTCGCCCGTCAGGCCGTGGGCGATGCCCCGGGCAGCTTCGGCCTGGTCGAGGCCGGGCGGATCGATGCCTATATGTGCTCGATCGGCACGCTGACCGGGCTGCAGGGGCAGAAGCTGCCGATCCATTCCTGGAACACGGACGAGTATGCGCCGGTGCCGGGCCAGGTCTATGTCGCCCAGACCAGCACCATCGAGAAGGACCCGGATTCCCTGATCCGCTACTTCCGGGCGGTGAACCGGGCGGTCCTCGACATCATGGCCGACAGCACGCTGGACCAGACCCTGAAGCACCTGTCCGCCTTCGAGATCCGGGCGCTTGCCACGCCGGAGGTGGCGAAGGCCGATCTGCGGGCCAATTTCGAGCTGTGGCTGGGCGCGGGGCGCGACAATCTGCTGCGCAACGTGCCCGAGCGCTACGAGCGCGCCCGCGCCCTGCTGGCCAAGGTCGGCGTCGTCAAGCCGGGCAAGGGCAGCGACCTCTACACCAACGCCCTGGTCGAGAAGGCCCTGGCCTAGCAGGCCGCGGCAGGCGGGCCGGCGGAACCCCCTGGCGGCACCAGGGGGTTCCAGCAGGCGGCGGCATGGGCGGCATCATCGAGCACTGGCGCCGCTTCGGCGCAGCGCGGGGTGGCCTGACCGCAGCGCGAGCGGAAGGCGCAGCCGGCAAAGCGTTCGACCGGGCTGGGCGGCTCGCCGCTGAGAACGGTGAGCGGCGGCCGGTCGCCACCGACCAGCGGCGAGGGAATCGCCCCGATCAGCGCCCTGGTATAGGGGTGGCGCGGGGTGGCGAAGACGGCGTCGGTCGCCCCCTGCTCGACGATGCGGCCATGATACATCACCGCCACCCGGTCGGAGATGTGGCGGACCACCGACAGGTCGTGGCTGATGAACAGCAGGGCAACCCCGGTCGCCGCCTGGAGATCGGCCAGGGTGTTCAGGATCTGCGCGCGCACCGACACGTCGAGGGCGGAAACCGGCTCGTCGCAGACGATCAGGCTGGGCTCGACCGACAGTGCCCGGGCGATCGCCAGGCGCTGGCGCTGCCCGCCCGAGAACTGGTGCGGGAAGCGCGCCGCCTGGGCCGGCGACAGGCCGACCATGGCCAGCAGCTCGGCCACCCTGGCGCGCGCCGCCGCCCCCCGCCGCAGCCCCTGCGCCAGCATCGGCTCGGCGATGCTCTCGCCGATGGTCAGGCGCGGGTTGAAGGAGGAATAGGGG
>CAZEQG010000385.1:0-227 GCA_964514295.1 uncultured Alphaproteobacteria bacterium | reverse complement strand
GCCGCTCTCCCCCACCAGGGCCAGGGTCTCGCCGGGGGCGATGGCGAAGCTGACGCCATCGACCGCGCGCACCGCGCCCACCTGCCGGCGCAGCAGGCCGCGCCGGACCGGGTAGTGGACGGCCAGATCCGCCACCTCCAGCAGCGCGGTCATGCCAGGGTTCCGACGGCGTCGCTGCGCCAGCAGGCGGCGCTGCGGCCCCCGCCGAGATCGGCCAGCGGCGGCGG
>CAZEQG010000384.1:0-3575 GCA_964514295.1 uncultured Alphaproteobacteria bacterium | reverse complement strand
GGGGCGGCTGCGCCATCGCTGGTGATGCCGCCGCTGTCGCGCGACTGGCCGGCGCTGCGCGAGGCCCTGGCGGTGCTGGCACAGGCCAATCCGGGGGCGGCCCAGCAGCTTCTCGACCAGGTGATCGCCAAGCCCGGGCCGCTGCTGGCGGGGGCGCTGCTGTTCTTCGTCGGCGCCATGCGCGGCGGCGGCGAGGCGCGCAACTGGCTGGGCAGCCAGGCCCTGCAGGCAATCGAGAAGGCCGGCAAGGGCCGGCTCGCCCAGCAGCTCGGCGAGGATTTCCCGCAGCTTGCCCGCACCGGCACCGATGCGCTGAACCAGGAATGGCGCGCCTATTTCATCCCGATGCAGACCGGCCAGACGATCAGCCAGGTCCGCCTCTACCTGAAGCGGGCGGAGGACGAGCGCAAGAAGAAGGGCGGCCAGGGTGGCGGCCGCTTCATGGTCGATGTCGACCTGTCGGTGCTGGGGCCGGTGCAGCTCGACGGCATGCTGCGCGAGGGCCGGCTGGACCTGATCTGCCGCACCGAGCGCGCCCTGCCGCACGAGATGCGGGCCGAGATCCTGCGCCTGTTCGAAGACACCGCCGCACGCACCGGACTGCCGGGCCAGCTCGCCTTCCAGGCCCAGCCGCCGCTGCCGCCGCCGATCCCCGAGCCCGCGGCCAGCGGGCCGGCGGTGCATGGCATCGAGGTGTAGGCAGGATCAGCCGATGGTGTTCGCGCAGCGTTGGCTGGCCACCTGGGCGATTGCCTTCAGGCCTTCGCAGCCGCCCGCCAGCACCGCCGCCCAGGCATTCCAGATGCCGGCCAGATCGGCCGCTGACGGCGATCGGCCACGGCTCGCCGCCCGGATGGAACGGCGCGCATCCAGCGTGTAGGCGGCGTTGTACAGCCGGATCTTGGCGGCGCCACGCAGCCCCTGGAGCGTCTGCTGCGCCAGTCCGCCAAGGTCGCCGAAGCTTCTGGTTGCAATCGCAAGCGCGAGGCGCTTGGCATCCGACACCGCCTGGCTGAGGCGCGCCTCCTCGATGGTGACGGCGACCTGGGCGACGCCGAGGATGCGCGCCGTCGTTGGCACGGCGCTCACAGGGGGCTCTTCCGAAGATGCCTTGCGTGACGCAGCGAAGGCCTCCTTCAGGTCAGCCGCGGCGTCCTCGATCTGGCGCAGGGCGTCGCGCGCCGCCACCACCTTGTAATCCCGCGCATCATTCAGCGCCACCGCACCATAATTGGCCAGCAGGGCCAGGATCACCTGCCCGCGAACCGTCCTGCCAACAACGTCATCATAGTCTATGGCGGCGTCGTAGTAGCAATCCATGTAGATGTTCAGATAGCTCTTCCTGCGGGCCGGGTCGCTCGCGATCTCGTTGTTGATGAAGAACTGCTCGCTGGAAAATGCCGCCAAGAAGTCTATGTCCGTGACGTCGCCGCTCGTCTTTCCCGGGAAACCCGCCTCGAGAAGACACCGCCTGAACCGGGCTTCATCCTGGAAGGGCGGGTCGAGCGCCAGGGTCGGAACATTCGTCCCCAGCCCGCAACCCGCAAGCATCGCGCCGGCCGCCATCAGGGAACAGAACCGATGCACCACGGACATGGCACCACCCCGCCCATCAGGATGCCGGGATGATGCGCCTATAGGTTACCTGATATCAACGCAAATATGTGAAAGTTGTTCCGCGCCGCCACGGCCTAGCTGTGGGCGAAGTCCCAATAGAGCCTGCGCGCCTCGGCGAAGACGGGGCCGGGCTGGAAGTCGCGCGCTTCCACGCGGGTGACCGGCTGCACCTTGCCGTAATTGCCGGTGGAGAACACCTCGTCGGCGGCCAGCACATCCTCCACGGTCACCCGGCCCTCATGCACCTCGCGGCCGGCGCCGCGCAGCAGCTTGATCACGCGCTGCCGGGTGATGCCGTTGAGGAAGGTGCCGTTGGGCGCCGGCGTGATCACCGCCCCATCCTTCACGATGAACAGGTTCGAGGTGGCGAACTCGGCGACATTGCCGATCGGGTCCAGCATGATGCCGTTCTCGAAGCCGCGCTCGCGCGCCTCCTTCATGGCCCGGCCGGCATTGGGGTAGAGGGCGCTGGCCTTGGCATCGGTCGGGGCCATCGCAGGCGCCGGGCGGCGCAGGCTAGACACGCAGGAGGTGAAGCCGGTGGCCGGCGGCAGCGGGCTGTCATAGACCGAACAGACGAAGCGCGTCGACTCCGGGTCGGGGTCGATCCAGCCGCCTTCGGCAAAGAACATCGGCCGGATGTAGAGTTCGGCCCCGTTGGGGAACTTGCGCACCCCTTCCCAGCAGATGTCGAATACCTCCTCCGCCGCCAGCTTCGGCTTCAGCAGCATTCTTTCGGCCGAGTTGATGGCCCGCCGGCAATGCAGCATCAGGTCGGGCGCCACCCCTTCGAAGGCGCGCGCGCCGTCGAAGATGATGGAGCCGAGCCAGGTGGCATGCGACATCGGCCCCAGGATCGGCGGGTTGCCCTCGTGCCAGGTGCCGTCGATGAAGGTCTGCGATGCCATGCCGGGGTCCTCCTGTCGCAGAAGCTTAACCCTGGCGTCGGGGCACGGCCAACCAAGAAGGATTCATCCCGCCGCCGCCGCCTGATACAGTCTGGCGATGGACCGCATGATCTACTATCTCGCCCGGGAGGCCGACTGGCAGGCCGCCAGCGGCGGCCGCTTCACCGGGTCGGCCGCGGACCGGGCCGACGGCTTCATCCACTTCTCGACCGCCGCGCAGGTGGCCGAGAGTGCGGCCCGCCACCGCGCCGGGGAAGCGGGGCTGCTGCTGGTGGAGGTGGATGCGCTCAGCCTGGGCGAGGCGCTATGGTGGGAGCCGGCGCGCGGCGGCCAGCTGTTCCCACATCTCTACGGCGACCTGCCGCTCGCCGCCGTCACCCGGACCTGGCCCCTGCCACTGGGGCCGGACGGGCGGCACGTGTTCCCGCCGCTGGACGCGCCGGCGTGATGCTCGAACGCATGACGGCACTGCTGCGACTTCTGCCGGCGGAGACGGCGCACCGCCTGTCGGTCGCGGCCCTCGGCTCGGGCCTGCTGCCGCTGCCGCGCCTGCCGACTTATCCACGCCTGCGCACCAGGGTGTTCGGGCTGGATTTCGCGAACCCGCTGGGCCTCGCCGCCGGCTTCGACAAGAACGGCGACTGTCTGGCCGGGGCGCTGCGGCTGGGCTTCGGCTTTGCCGAGGCCGGCACGGTCACCCCCCGCCCGCAGCCTGGCAACCCCAAGCCGCGCCTGTTCCGCCTGCCGGAGGACCGGGCGGTGATCAACCGCATGGGCTTCAACAACAAGGGCCTGGAGCATCTGGCGGCCCGCCTGGCGGCCCGGCCGCGCGGCGGCATCATCGGCGCCAATATCGGCCGCAACAAGGATGCCGAGGACGCCGTCGCCGACTATGTGGCCGGCGCCAGGGCGCTGTCGCCGCTGTGCGACTATCTGGTGGTGAACGTCTCCTCGCCCAATACGCCCGGCCTGCGCGACCTGCAGCGGCGGGGGCCGCTGACCGCTCTGGTCGGGGCCGTGCGCGAGGCGCGCGACGCGGCGGCGCCGGGG
>CAZEQG010000383.1:0-3576 GCA_964514295.1 uncultured Alphaproteobacteria bacterium | reverse complement strand
GGAAGTAGCGGTCGGCCGAGCCGCGCGCCATGGCGCCGACCGAGCCCATGCCGCGGTAGCTCTTGTAGGACCGGCCCTCGTAGAGGAACACCTCGCCGGGGCTTTCATCGGTGCCGGCGAACAGGGTGCCGATCATGGCGCAGTCGGCGCCGGCGGCTAGCGCCTTGGCGATATCGCCGGAATACTTGATGCCGCCGTCGGAGATGGCGGGAACGCCGTTGCGGTGGCACACCTCCGCGCAGTCCAGCACGGCGGTGAGCTGCGGCACGCCGACGCCGGCAACGATGCGGGTGGTGCAGATGGAGCCGGGGCCGATGCCGATCTTCACGGCATCGGCCCCGGCATCGATCAGCGCTTGCGCGCCCTCGGCGGTGGCGACGTTGCCGGCGATCACCTGGGTGTAGTTGGAGAGCTTGCGCACCTCGGCCACCGCCTCGATCACGCCGCGCGAATGGCCGTGGGCGGTATCGACCACCAGCACGTCGACCTCGGCGTCGAACAGCGCCTCGGCCCGGGCGATGCCGTCCCTGCCCACGCCGACCGCGGCGGCGACGCGCAGCCGGCCCTTCTCGTCCTTGGCGGCATTGGGGTGGCGGGCGGCCTTGTCGATGTCCTTCACCGTGATCAGCCCGATGCAGCGATAGGCATCGTCGACCACCAGCAGCTTTTCGATGCGGTGGCGGTGCAGCAGCTCCTTGGCCTGCTCGCGCGACACACCCTCGCGCACCGTGATCAGGTTCTCGCGCGTCATCAGTTCGCGCACCGGCTGCTGCGGGTTGCCGGCGAAGCGCACGTCTCGGTTGGTCAGGATGCCGGCCAGCCGGCCATTGGCGGGGTCGACCACCGGGATGCCGCTGATCCGGTGATCGGCCATCAGGCCCAGCGCGTCCGCCAGCGTGGCGTCGGGTCCGATGGTCACCGGGTTCACCACCATGCCGCTCTCGAACTTCTTCACCCGCCGCACTTCCTCGGCCTGGCGTTCGATCGAAAGGTTCTTGTGGATCACGCCGATGCCCCCCGCCTGGGCCATGGCGATGGCAAGCCGCGCCTCGGTCACCGTGTCCATCGCCGCCGACATCAGCGGGATGCCAAGCTCGATGGTGCGCGTCAGGCGGGTCCGCACATTGGTCTGCGCCGGCAGCACCTGCGATTCCGCCGGCACCATCAGCACGTCATCGAAGGTGAGGGCCTCGCGGAACAGGGGGGTCTCACGCAAGGACATGTCGCCTCCGGATCGCGGTAGGCGGCGCATCATACACATCCCGGCCTTTGGGGCAAGGGGCCGTGAACACCTGTCTAGACACAAAATGATGTGGTCCGGGGGATGGCCACCACAAGACCTGCCGCCGACGCCACCTGAGTCCGCCGCGCTTGCCATGCCGCCGACGGGCGGGGAGGGGTGGGCGGATGGCTTTCAGTTGTGGTCCCAGATATTGTCCTTGATCCAATGGCCGTATTCGTTGCGCACCCACACCCGCGGATCGCGGAAGCGGTCGGCCGTCTCCTCGAACTCGGTGCGGGTGAGGCCGGTATAGTCCAGCCAGCGGGTGAGGTCGCCGGGCACCACATGGTCGTACTGGCGCACCAGGGCGATCGCCTGGTCGCGCGTCAGCGCGCCCGAGCGGATGTCGCGGCAGGCGTGGTCCGTGGCCCGGCCATAGCCGAACTTCACGAACTTCATGTAGTCGTGCACGCCGTTGTCGTGGATGTTGTTGAGGTTGCTGTCGCGCTTGTAGGTGCGGTCGAAGGGAAGTGGGTTCACCTCGAAGCCGTAGAGGTCCTGCATCAGGGCCGCGTGCTCGTTCTGGTTCCAGCCGAAATAGTTGGAGATGAACACGCCGCGCAGGTCGAGCCGCTCGATCGCCGCGTCGTCGGGATAGCGGGCCCACAGCAGGTCGCGCTCCTGAAGCCCCTCCTCGCCGACGAAGTCGGGCCAGTCAAAGCCGCGCAGGAGGTGCTCCTTGCGGTAGCGGGCGGTGTATTCGACCATGTCCTTGTAGGAATGCATGCCGCCGAGATTCATGAAGCCATGCTCGCCCCAGATGATCAGCGGGATGCCGTGCTGGACGGCCACCTGCACCGGCACCGAGTTGATGCCCATATGCGCGTGCATGTCGGGATCGCCCATCTTGCGGAAGCCGATCCGGTTCATCGCCTTCAGCACCCGGACCGAGGGCGTGAAGTGATAGTGGTCGCAGCCGAAGACATCGCGCATCCGCTGGATGTTGCGCATGCCGATGGCGGTGTGGTTGTTCTCGCCATAGGTCACGAGCAGCGGGTTCATGCCATGGACCACCTTGACCAGGTGGATCTGCCAGAAGCTGTCCTTGCCGCCGGAGACGGGGATCACGCAGTCGTGCCGGTTTCCGTCGCGGCTGCGGTATTCGTCGAGCAGTTCCTTGAACATCCGGGCGCGTGCCGGCCAGTCGATGCGCTGCTGCTCGTCATGGACCCGGCAGCCGCTGCACACCCCCTCGGCATCCACCGTCAGCGGCGTGGCGGCCACGATCGGATAGACGCAGCGCGTGCAGTAGCGCATCGGCGGCGGGGTCAGGCGCGGGGCAAGCGTCATCGGCCTCAGCTCCCATAGGGCCAGCGCACCGGCAGCCCGGCCTCGCGGAGCTGCCGCTTGGCGCGGCGATAGGCGTTCTCGGTGAAGTGGAACAGGTTGCCGGCGGCGGCGGCATGGGCGCCTGCCGCCAGGGCCTCGGCCATGTGGCGGGGCTGGCCGGCGCCGCCGCAGGCGATCACCGGCAGCGACACCGCGCCGGCGACCGCGGCGATGGCGGCAAGGTCGTAGCCTTCGGCCATGCCGTCACGGTCGATCGCGTTGACCAGGATCTCGCCGGCGCCGGCGGCCTCCAGCGCGCGGGCGTAGGCGGCGATGTCGTCCGCCACCTTCACCCGGCCATGGTCGATGAAGGCCGCACCCTGCCGGACATCGATGCCGGCGACCACGGCCTGGCGGCCGAAGCGCCGGGCAATGGCGCCGATCAGCCCGGGATCGCGGCCGGCGGCGCTGGTCACCACCACCTTGTCGGCGCCGTGGCGGATCAGGGTGGCGGCGTCCTCAAGGCTGCGGATGTGTCCGCCGAAGGCGAGCGGCATGAAGGCGACCTCGGCAATGCGCGACAGCAGGTCGACCATGCCGCTGGCCGGCCGCTCCCGGGTGTCGGTGCGCCCGGCCTCCAGCCCCGGCTCGCGGCTGATGTCGAGGTAGACCAGCTCGTCGGCCTGCCATTCCGAATAGCGCGCCAGCTCGGCGAAGGGGTTGCCGATCACCTTGAAGTCGCTGAAGCGCTCGGCCCGCACGATCTGGCCGTTCATCAGCAGCAGCACCGGGATGATGCGCCGGGTCAGCACGGATCCTCGGCCAGCCTGGCCCAGCAATGGGTGTCGAAGAACATGCCGCGCTTGCGGAAGGCCTGGGCGCGCACCCCTTCGTGCCGCCAGCCCAGCCGCCGCATCACGGCGTTGAAGGCCGGGTTCGGCGATTCGGCCCACAGCCGGTTCAGGCCGCTGGCGAAGGCGAGCGGCGCCAGGGCCGCCACCGCCGCCCGGCCGACGCCGCGCCCC
>CAZEQG010000382.1:0-3584 GCA_964514295.1 uncultured Alphaproteobacteria bacterium | reverse complement strand
CTGGAGCAGGGCGTGATCCCTGAATTCCTTCAGGGTGCGGCGACGGCGCCGGCGCTGTCGGCGGCGCTGCGCCAGCTGCTGGACGATGCCCCGGCACGCCAGCGCCAGCGCGAGGCCGGCGAGCGGGTGCGGGCGATGCTGACCCCTGCCGGCGGCGTGCCCTCGCTGGCCGCCGCCCTGGCGATCCGCGATGCCGTCAGTCGGCCGCCTCGGGCAGGTCCTGGCGGGGCAGGCGGGTAAGGCTCAGCGCCTGATCCAGGATCAGCCGCGCCCGGGCCGCCACCTGCTGGCCCAGCGGCGTGATCGCCACCCGCCGGCTGGTGCGATCGACCAGCCTGGCGCGCAGCGTTTCCTCAAGATCCTTGATGCCGGTGCTGAGCGCCGGCTGGCTGACGCAGCAGGCCGCGGCGGCGCGGCCGAAGTGACGGTGTTCGGCAAGCGCCACCAGATAGCGGAGCTGCTGCAGGCTGGGCAGGTGCATGGGTCCGGACTCCTCGGCTCATCCATGCGGTTATTTAATTAGACGCATTCCAGTTTACAACCCATCTCGTCGCGGGGGAGGCGCCGCCTTCCTGACCCATCTCACTCTTGCGACGAGGAGCGCATTTCATGCTGACCATTGGCGACCAGTTCCCCGCCTTCTCCCTGAAGGCCGTGGTGACGACCGACCCGAAGACCGCCTTCACCACGATCGACAGCGCCAGCGATGGCGGCAAGTGGAAGGTGGTGTTCTTCTGGCCCAAGGACTTCACCTTCGTCTGCCCCACCGAGATCGCCGCCTTCGGCAAGCTGAACGGCGAGTTCCGCGACCGCGACGCCGTGGTCTATGGCGTGTCGACGGACAGCGAGTTCGTGCATCTGGCCTGGCGCAACAACCATGCCGACCTGAAGGACCTGCCCTTCCCCATGCTGGCCGACATCAAGCGCGAGCTGTCCTCGGCGCTGGGCATCCTGGACAAGGCCGAAGGCGTGTGCCTGCGCGCCACCTTCATCGTCGACCCCGAGGGCGTGATCCGCTTCGTGTCGGTGAACGACCTTTCGGTCGGCCGCAATCCGCAGGAGGTCCTGCGGGTGCTCGATGCGCTGCAGACCGACGAGCTTTGCCCCTGCAACTGGCAGAAGGGCGAAGAGGTCCTGAAGGCGGCCTGAGCCCGCCTGCCGCCAACGCCGCCCGGCCCGCCGCCGGGCGGCATCCTCTCCCGGCCCGCATCGCCGTTGATCCGCCCGCCGCCGGCGGGCGGCGCGGGCCGGCGCGGCCTCCCAAGAACCGAAACGGAGCACCCAGGAATGTCGATCGAAGCCCTGCAGGCGCGGGTGCCGGACTATGCCCGCGATCTGCGCCTCAACCTTTCCTCCCTGGCGGCCGAGCCGTCGCTGACCGCCCAGCAGCGCGCCGGCACCTTCATCGCCACCGCCCTTGCCAGCCGCAATGCCGAGGTGATCGCCAAGGTCACCGCCGCCTTCGCCCCCGCGCTCTCGGCCGAGGCCTTGCAGGCCGCCAAGACGGCGGCGGCGCTGATGGGCATGAACAACATCTACTACCGCTTCGTCCACCTTGCCTCGGCGCCCGACTACAAGACCCTGCCGGCCAAGCTGCGCATGCAGGCGCTCGCCAAGCCGGGCGTGGACAAGGCCGATTTCGAGCTGTGGTCGCTCGCGGTCTCGGCGGTGAACGGCTGCGGCATGTGCATCGACAGCCACGAGCAGGTGCTGCGCCAGCATGGCATCCTGCCCGAGCAGATCCAGGCCGCCGTCCGCATCGCCGCGGTGGTGCACGCGATTGCCGCCGTGCTCGACGGCGAGGATGCGCTGCCGGCCTGACGCCCGGCCGCCGGCCCCGTCGCTCCCGGATAAGGGGGGCGGGGCCGGCCGCGGCGCTCAGGGGCCGAAGTTGAGCAGCTTTGGCGCCTTGTCGATCACCTCGTTCAGGATCTCTTCGGCCAGTTCCATGTCGTGCCAGGCCTGCTCGTCGATGAAGCTGCCGAAGCGTGGATCGCTCATCCGCTGCTTGGCGAAATACATGCTGCGCAATTCGTTCGCGAAGATTTCCCGCGCCCCGAGCGGCAGCACCGCATTTGCGCTAAGCACGAAAAGAAATTTTATGCTGGCACGGATCAGGCATTTGAAGATGACAATGCTGAGACGGTCAAAATTGTGCTGAAGCCGATCGTCCGGCTGATCGAGATTGCGCAGCCGGCCTTCCACGATGATCGAAAAGGTCTCGAACTCCGAAACCTTGTCGCGGAATTTCCGGTAGAGATTGAAACTGTTCTTGTCTGCGTCCTTCTCTGCCTCCTTTGCGGCAGCGAGGATGTCCGCGGCCTGGCGCTCCAGCGCGGCCAGCAGCTCGCGCGCTTCCCTTCTGGTATAGGTCTTGACCATGCCGCGACAGGGTTCCCCGGTTCCGATCCTGGAGTCTGGCCAGTCTGACGGCCGGCCGCAAGGGGCTACGCTGTGTCGCAGACGCGAACGCCCCGCCTGCGCGCGATGCGTGTCGGCCCTGTCGTCGGCGATCTGTTCGACGGGGCGGGAAGCCGCTAGGATTGTCCTGGTCCCTGGGGAGGATGTACATGGCGCGGTTTCCGCAGCGGCCCGTGTTCACGGCGGAGCGACAGATTTCAGGAGCGGTGCTGGCGCCGGTGCGGGCCGCCAGTGCCGGCGGGCTGGCCGACGAGGAGGTGAAGGCGCTCCGCGAATCGATCGAGCGGCTGAACGAGCGGATCGCCGCGATCATGCCGATCGCCGGCAACAGCGAGGTCAGCGAGCTGGTGCGCAGCGAGGTGCAGAGCATCCACGACCGCATCCGCCTGACCAAGCGCGAGATTGCCGCGATGCGCCACCCCAAGGTGGAGGAGGACAAGCTGGCCTCCGCCACCGTGGCGCTGTCGGCCGTGGTCCGCCAGACCGAGGAGGCGACCTCGGGCATCATGGCGGCGGCCGAACAGATCGACGAGCTGGCGACCGAGCTGAAGACTCATGTCGGCGAAGGCTATGCCAACGACCGGCTGTCCGAGATCGCCGAGCAGGTGGTGGCGATCTTCGAGGCCTGCTCCTTCCAGGACCTGACCGGCCAGCGCATCACCAAGGTGGTGCGCACCATCGAGTTCATCGAGGAGCGGGTCGAGCGGCTGATGAATGTGTGGATCGGCGGCGGGCAGGACGACGAGCCGGAGCCGGAGGCAGCCACCCTCGACAAGGTGGATGACGGGCTTGCCCTGCATGGCCCGCAGGATGAAGGGCAGGGTGTCTCGCAGGCCGATATCGACAAGATGTTCGAATGACGGTCGGCCGCCCGCGCCTGGCGGAGTCGGCATGTGGGCCCTGGCGGCGCTGACCTGTGACGGGGCGGCCTGCTGCGTTGCCGCCTGCTGCGTTGCAGAGATCCCGGCGGTCCCGGCCCTGCCACCGCCGCCGACAGGAGACTATGGAGCAGACATGTTCAAGACCATGATCCTTGGTGCGGCGCTGGCTGCCGGGCTTGCCCTGGCCGCCGCCGCCCAGCACGCCCACCACCCGGCCCCCGCCCGCGGCGCCCCGGCCCCCTCGACCGCCGAGTTCCAGAAGGCGAATGATGCGATGCACGC
>CAZEQG010000381.1:2172-3608 GCA_964514295.1 uncultured Alphaproteobacteria bacterium | reverse complement strand
CCTGGCCGAGGCCGCGCGCCGCTTCGCCCCGCTCTATGCCGGCCTGCCGCGCCCGCTGGTGGGCGTGCTGATCGGCGGCAGCAACAAATACTACCGCATGACCCCGGCGATCACCCGGGAACTGTGCGCGCGGCTGGCCGGCCTGCCGGCGGGGCTGGCCGTCACCGCCTCCCGCCGCACCGGGGCGCAGAACGCCGCCATCATCGCCGAAACCCTCGCCGGGGCCCGCGCCCATGTCTGGGATGGCAGCGGCGACAGCCCCCTGCTCGGCATCCTCGCCCTCGCCGATCACCTGGTGGTGACCGGGGATTCGGCCAACATGCTGTCGGAGGCGGCCAGCACCGGCAAGCCGGTCCACCTCGTGCGGCTGGAGGGGCCGGCCAGCAAGTTCGACCGCCTGCACCAGGCCCTGATCGACCATGGCGCCCTGCGCCCCTTCGAGGGCAGGCTCGATGGCTGGCGCTACCAGCCGCTGGACGAGACCGGCCGCGTCGCCGCCTTGATTGCACCGCTGCTGGAGGCTGCCTACATTCAAGGGCCAATGGAGAGCCATGATGCCTGATGCCGTCGCAAGCCGCACCCCGCCCACCCGGCATGCCCGGGTACTGATCGTTGGCGCCGGCCCGGCCGGCTACACCGCCGCCATCTATGCCGCGCGCGCCAACCTGAAGCCGCTGCTGGTGCAGGGCATGCAGCCGGGCGGCCAGCTCACCATCACCACCGATGTCGAGAACTATCCCGGCTTTGCCGACGTCATCCAGGGTCCCTGGCTGATGGAGCAGATGCACAAGCAGGCCGAGCATGTCGGCACCGAGATGGCCTTCGACCTGATCACGGCGGTCGATTTCTCGGCCCGCCCCTTCCGGCTGACCGGCGACAGCGGCACGCTCTACACCGCCGATGCGGTGATCGTGGCGACCGGCGCGCAGGCGCGCTGGCTCGGCATCCCCTCCGAGGATCTGCTGCGCGGCAAGGGGGTTTCGGCCTGCGCCACCTGTGACGGCTTCTTCTTCCGCGGCCGGAAGGTGGCGGTCATCGGCGGCGGCAACACCGCCGTGGAGGAGGCGATCTACCTGACCAACCACGCCAGCGAGGTGACGGTGGTCCATCGCCGCGACCGTTTCCGGGCCGAACAGATCATGCAGGACCGCCTGTTCGCCAACCCCAAGATCAAGGTGATCTGGAACAGCACGGTCGACGAGATCCTGGGCGGCGATGGCGGGGTCAGCGGGCTGCGCCTGCGCGACACGCTGACCGGGGCGACGCGCGAGATCGCGGTCGAGGGCGTGTTCGTGGCCATTGGCCATGTGCCGGCGACCGAGGTGTTCCGCGGCCAGATCGCGATGGACGAGGGCGGCTATGTGCTGACCGCGGCCGATTCCACAGCCACCAGCGTGCCCGGCGTGTTCGCCGCCGGCGACGTGAAGGACAAGGTG
>CAZEQG010000381.1:0-2162 GCA_964514295.1 uncultured Alphaproteobacteria bacterium | reverse complement strand
CAGGCCGTCACCGCCGCGGGCATGGGCTGCATGGCGGCCCTTGAGGCGGAGCGCTGGCTGGCCGCCCAGGCCGACGCGGCGCTGGCCGCCGCCGCCCAATAACAGGCAACCGGCCTGACGGCCGTTGCCAATCCCGCCGTCTGACACCATCATCCGGACATGGACTGGGACAAGCTGCGCGTGTTTCACGCCGTCGCCGAGGCGGGAAGCTTCACCCATGCGGGTGAGACGCTGAATCTCAGCCAGTCGGCGGTCAGCCGGCAGATCAGCGGGCTGGAAGACAGCCTGCGCGTGCCGCTGTTCCACCGCCACGCCCGCGGCCTGATCCTGACCGAGCAGGGCGAGGTGCTCTACCGCACCACGCGCGAGATCTTCGCCAAGCTGGCGATCGCCGAGGCCCTGCTGTCGGAGGGCCGCGACACGCCCAAGGGGCCGCTGACGCTGACCACCACGGTCGCCTTCGGCTCGCACTGGCTGACCCCGCACCTGAAGGACTTTGCCGAGACCTATCCCGAGATCAACCTGTCGGTGGTGGTCGACGACCAGGAACTGGACCTGTCGATGCGGGAGGCCGATGTCGCCATCCGCATGACGCCGCCGCGCCAGCCCGACCTGATCCAGCGCCATCTCATCACCATCAGCTTCCACATCTATGCCGCGCCCGGCTATCTGCAGCGCCACGGCACGCCGCAGAGCGTGGCCGAACTGGCCGCCCACCGGCTGATCGTCTATGGCCAGACCCAGCACCCGCCCTTCCCCGAGGTGCACTGGCTGGAAAAGCTGGTCACCAGCGAGGCCGGCACCACCCCCGCCATGACCCTGGCCGTCAATAATTATCACGCCATCTTCCAGGCCGTGGTGCACGGCATCGGCATCGCCGCCCTGCCCGACTACATGGCCCGCGAGGACGATACCCTGGTGCGCCTGCTGCCGGCGCTCGACGGCCCGAAGGTGCCGGCCTATTTCGTCTATCCGGAAGAGCTGCGCGCCTCCAAGCGGATCGCGGTGCTGCGCGACTACCTGCTCCAGCAGGTTGCCGGCACCACCTTCTAGCGCCGGTCCCGCACGCCGCTGCAGCGCTGGCGCCACAGGTCGCGGATCGCGGCCTCCAGTGCCCGGGCATGGGCCGGCCCGTCGCAGCTCGGCCCCGCCGCCAGCAGTGGCCGCAGCCCCTGGCGCAGGGCGGCGAGCCGCGCCCGGTCGCGGACCAGCCGTGCCGCGATCCGGACATAGCCAGGGCCATCGGCCGCCACCAGGTCGCCGAGCCCGTTCGGCACCAGCATCGAGGCGGTGGTGCGCGACACGAAGCTGTCCCCGGCCAGGGTGACCACCGGCACGCCCATCCACAGCGCCTCCCAGCTCGTGGTCGCCCCGCCGAAAGGAAAGGGATCGAGCGCCACATGCACCCGGCCATATTGGGCGAGGTGCTGCTGGCGATCCTCCAGCTCATGCAGCAGGATCAGCCTTTCTGCCGGCAGCCGGGCGGCCAGCCGTCGGCGTAGCCGGTCGCCGCCCATCCAGGTCTTGTATTTCAGCAGCAGCCGGGCCTCGGGCACGGCCTCCAGCACGCTGGCCCACAGGGCAAGGGTGCCCGGACCCAGCTTTGCCGGATTGTTGAAGCTGGCGAACACCGGCGGGCCGTCCGGCAGCACCGGCGCCGGGGCGGGAAAGCCCGGCTGGTAGTAGAAGACCGGCAGGCGGATCAGGGCCTCGGTGAAGCCTTCGGCACTGTCCGGCGGATGCAGCACGGCGTCGGTCAGGAAGCCGTCCATGGCGCCGAGCCCGCTGGTGGCGGCATCATGCCAGGAAAGCTGCAGGGCGGCGGCGCGGTGGGCGGCCACCAGCGGGCGGTTGCGGTCGAAATGTCCGGCCAGCACGATCAGCACGTCGATGCCATCGGCCCTGACCGCCGCCGCAACCTCGTGGTCGGCCATCCCGGCGATGTCGCTCCAGCCCGCTGCGCGGGCGCGGAAGGCGGCGGTCATCGCGTCGGGGCGGGCGACATCGGCATAGACATGCAAGGGATAGTTCCGGCTGTCGCCATGATCGAACCAGAAGGCGATGTTGCGGCCGACCGGATGGTCGCGGAAGTCGGAACCAAGCAGGCCGATGCGCAGCGCCCGCTCCGCCCCGCCGGCCGGTGCGGCGGGTGGGGCGGGGCG
>CAZEQG010000380.1:0-3623 GCA_964514295.1 uncultured Alphaproteobacteria bacterium | reverse complement strand
GAGCCCGCCGAGCAGGGCGGCGATGCCGGCGAGCCCGCCCAGCAGCCAGAAGCTGCGGCGGCGGTTGGCGGCGATGGCGGCGTGGAAGTCCTGCCGGTCGACCCTGGCCTGCCCTATGGCCTGCGCTGCGGCCACGCCCGGGGCGCCCGGGGAAGGGCCATCGGCCGCCATCGCCGGCTCAGCGCAGGTCGACCTTGACCGGCTGGGTCTCCGCCTCCGGCACCGCGAAATACTCCTGCCGGCCGAAGCCGAAGGGGCCGGCGACCAGGTTGCCGGGGAAATGCTGCACCCGGTTGTTCTGCGCCATCACGCTGTCGTTGTAGTGCTGGCGGGCGAAGGCGATGCGGTTCTCGGTCGAGGTCAGCTCCTCCATCAGCGCACCGATCTGTTCGTTGGCGCGAAGCTGGGGGTAGTTCTCGGCCAGCGCGAAGAAGCGCCCGAGGGCGGCCGACAGCGCCCCTTCCGCCGCGATTGCCTCGTGCCGGCTGCCGGCGGCCATGGCGCGGCCCCGCGCCTCCACCAGCTTCATCAGCGTTTCCTGCTCATAGCCCATGGAATCCTTGGCCACCTCGACCAGGTTGGGGATCAGGTCGTGGCGGCGCTTGAGCTGCACATCGATCTGCCGCCAGGCGTTCTCGACCTGGTTCAGGCCGCCGACCAGGCCGTTGTAGGCGGCGATCGCCCAGAAGGCGGCCGCCGCCAGGATGCCGAGAACCACCCACAGCTCCATGCCCCGCCTCCGCGCCACGCGATGGCGCCACAATGGGCCAAGCGCCGGGGGGCTGCAATCGCTGCCGTGGTTTCGCCCCACCCTGCCCTTGTTTCGCCCCGATCGTCCCTGACCCTTGACGGTAAATCGACCCCGGACGGGGCAAGGCGGAGGAGGCATCATGTCGAAGCTCAACGTGAATGGCCGCGTGGTGGAGGTGGATGTCGAGCCCGACACCCCCTTGCTCTGGGTGCTGCGCGAGCAGGTCGGCCTGACCGGCACAAAATATGGCTGTGGGGTGGCCCAGTGCGGCGCCTGTACCGTGCATATCGATGGCCAGCCCACGCGCTCCTGCGCGCTGCCGGTCTCGGCGGTGGCGGAAGAGCAGAAGATCGTCACCATCGAGGGGCTGTCGCCCGACGGCAGCCACCCGATCCAGCGGGCCTGGGCGGCGCTCGACGTGCCGCAATGCGGCTACTGCCAGACCGGCATGATCATGGCCGCGGCGGCGCTCATCCAGCAGAAGCCGCGCCCGACCGACGCCGACATCGACGCCGAGATGACCAACATCTGCCGCTGCGGCACCTACAACCGCGTGCGCGCCGCCATCAAGGCGGCGGCGACCGGCGTGTGAGGGAGGCGACCATGACGACGACCGAACAGACCCTTGACGTCTCGCGCCGCGGCTTCGTGGCTGGGGCCGCCGCGGCGGCCGGCGGGCTCGCCCTCGGCTTCCACATCCCCTTCGGCGGCGGCGCGGCGGCACAGGCTGCAACCCGCGAGATCAACGCCTGGGTGCTGATCCAGCCCGATGACACGGTGGTGGTGCGCATCGCCCGTTCGGAGATGGGGCAGGGCACGCTGACCGGCCTCGCCCAGCTCGTGGCCGAGGAGCTGGGCTGCGACTGGGCCAAGGTGACCACCGAATATCCCACCCCCGGGCAGAACCTGGCGCGCGGCCGGGTGTGGGGGAATTTCTCCACCGGCGGCAGCCGCGGCGTGCGCGAATCGCAGGAATATGTGCGCAAGGGCGGGGCGGCGGCCCGGATGATGCTGATCGAGGCGGCGGCCCGCGAATGGGGCGTGCCGGCGGCCGAGGTGCGGGCCGCGGCCAGCGTGCTGAGCCACCCGCCGAGCGGGCGTAGCATGACCTATGGCAAGGCCGCCCCGGCGGCGGCCGCGCTGGAGCCGCCGAAGGACGTGCCGCTGAAGGATCCCAAGGACTGGACCATCGCCGGCAAGCCGCTGCTGCGGCTCGACACGGCCGAGAAGCTGACCGGCAAGCAGGTCTACGGCATCGATCTGGTGCTGCCCGGCATGCTGAACGCGGCGATCAAGGCCTGCCCGGTGTTCGGCGGCAAGGTGCAGAGCTTCGATGCGGCGGCCGTGATGTCGCGGCGCGGCGTGAAGGCGGTGGTGCCGGTCGGCGCCAACGCGGTCGCCGTGGTGGCCGACACCTGGTGGCGGGCCAAGAGCGCGCTCGATGCCCTGCCCATCGTCTGGGACGAGGGGCCGAACGCCAAGGTCTCCAGCGCCGATGTGGCGGAGATGCTGAAGGAGGGGCTGACGGCCGAGCAGGCGGCGGTCGGCAACCGCAACGGCGACGCGAAGGCCGCCCTGGCCGCGGCGGCGCGCAAGGTGGAGGCGGTCTATTCCTACCCCCACCAGAACCACGCCACCATGGAGCCGATGAATGCCACGGCGCTGTGGACGCCGACGCGCTGCGAGGTGTGGACGCCGACCCAGAACGGCGAGGCCGCGCTTGCCGCCGCGGCCGAGGCGGCGGGCCTGCCGCCGGCGGCCTGCGAGGTCTACAAGGTGCATCTGGGCGGCGGCTTCGGCCGGCGCGGCGCGGTGCATGACTGGGTGACCCAGGCGGTGACCATCGCCAAGGCGCTGCCCGGCACGCCGGTGAAGCTGATCTGGTCGCGCGAGGAGGACATGCGCCAGGGCCGCTTCCACCCGGTCACCCAGTGCCGGCTGGAAGGCGGGCTGGACAGCGAGGGCAACCTTACCGCGCTGCACATGCGGATCTCCGGCCAGTCGATCCTGGCCGGCATCTTCCCGCAGAACATCCGCGACGGGCGCGATCCCGTGGTCTTCCAGGGCCTGAACCCGCCGGGGCCGGAAGCCTCGATCGGCTACACCATCCCCAACCTGCTGATCGACCACGCCATGCGCAATCCGCATGTGCCGCCGGGCTTCTGGCGTGGGGTGAACCTGAACCAGAACGCGATCTACCTGGAATGCTTCATGGACGAGCTGGCGCATGCCGCCGGCATCGATCCGCTGGCCTTCCGGCGCAAGCTGATGGCGAACAGCCCCAAGCATCTGGCGGTGCTGAACGTGGTGGCCGAGAAGGCGGGCTGGGGCACCCCGGCGCCGGCCGGCGTCTACCGGGGCCTCGCCCAGACCATGGGCTTCGGCTCCTATGTCGCGGCCTGTGCGGAAGTGTCGGTCAGCGACGCCGGGGTGCTGAAGATCCACCGCATTGTGGCGGCGACCGATCCCGGCCACGCCGTCAACCCGCAGCAGATCGCCGCCCAGGTCGAAGGTTCCTTCGCCTATGGCCTGTCGGCCGCGCTCTACGGCGCCTGCACCGTCGCCAATGGCAGGATGGAGCAGGAGAACTTCGACACCTACCAGGTGATCCGCATCGACGAGATGCCGCCGGTGGAAACCCATGTGGTGGCCTCGGGCGGCTTCTGGGGCGGGGTGGGCGAGCCGACGATCGCGGTGGCCGCGCCGGCGGTGCTGAACGCCATCTTCGCCGCCACCGGCAAGCGCATCCGCCACCTGCCGCTGAAGGACCAGGACCTGCGGCGGGCGTGAGGGCATCCCATCCGGCCGCCGTCGCCGCAGCGCTGCTGGCGCTGATGGCGGCGGCCGGGCGGGACGGGGCGGCCGGCGAGCA
>CAZEQG010000379.1:0-3629 GCA_964514295.1 uncultured Alphaproteobacteria bacterium | reverse complement strand
CAGGGCGCCGTCGCGGGCGCGGCGGCGGGCCAGCTCGACCACCTCGTCAGGCTCGGCCAGGCCCCGCGCCACCAGTGCCGCCAGCGCCGCCTCGCGCTTGGCCGGCAGGTTGAGGAACCGGTACAGCTCGGCCCGCTCGCGCAGCCGTGCATCGCTCGGCGCCAGGGCGTCCAGCCGTTCCAGCAGGGCAAGCTCCCGGTGCTTCAGCCGGGCGTCGCGGTACAGGGCTGCCAGCCGCTGCATCCCGTCAATGCTGTTCGGGTTGGCCGCGACGAAGCGCTCCAGCAGTTCGATGGCGGCATCGACCTCGCCGGAGTCGAGATAGACGCTGCTCAGCGGCCCGACCACGCCCGGTTCGAGCCCTCGTTCTGCCAGCAGCGCCTCGTAATGCGCGCGGGCGCTGTCGAGCTCGCCGCTGCGCAGCAGGATGAAGGCAAGCTGCCGCGTTCCGGGCACGATCGCCCAGCCGGCCGCGAGGGCCAGGGCGCAGACCGCGATCACCAGAAGAAGATTGCCGCGCATGGCTAGGGCTGCCGGGTGACCTTCACCGGCACCTCCGCGCCGATCGTGGCCGGCAGAGTCAGGCTCAGGCGGCCATCGGCGCCGGCCGCCGTCTCGGCCTGCCAGTAGGGCGGATCGCCGGCGCTCGCCAGATAGCGGCCCGGCGGCAGCCCGCGCCACTCCGCCGCCCCCTCGCCCCAGCCCCTGGCGGTGGCGGCGAAGCCGTCGGCGTGCCGCTCCAGCCCCCGCCAGGACCAGCGCGACTGGTGCAGGTGGATGGCCTCCGCACCATCCTCGGCATTCCGGCGCAGCGCCACTTCCGGGGCCGCCACCGCGGGATCGAGGGCGACGTAGAGCGCGCCCTGGTGCCGGCGCTGGCCGATCACGCCGGTGCTGCGCGCCCAGTCAACCCGCGCCGCGGCATCGTCGAAGCGCAGGGTTGCAAGGCTGCCGCGATCCTCCACCCGCCAGGCCAGCGGGCCGATGGCAATCAGGCGGGTGGTGAAGAAGCCCTCGCCGATGGCGGCATAGTCGCTGGCGGTGACCGGTGCTATCTCCTGCCGGCGGGCATCGGCGATGGCGTCGAGCAGGGCACGCAGCGCGGCCAGCCTTTCGCCCGAATACATGTGATAGTAGATATTGATCGGCTTCAGCCGCCGCGGTGACTCGGTGTTGCGGAAAGTCTCGCGGACGTCGCGGAAGCCGAAATAGCGGGCGGTCCACAGGTCGGTATAGGTGTTCTCGTTGCTGTTGGAGGCATAGATCTGCAATTCCCGGCCGACCACACGGCCGACCGGGGCAACGGTCGACACCGAGGGGAAATCGGCGTCGTAGCGCGAATCCCCGCCATTGATGTTGCGCAGCCCGGCGCGCCGGCTGGCGGCGATGAAGCCTTCCCAGGGGCTGGTGTTGCCCGACCACTGGATCAGCGCCACCGATTTGCCGGGTGGCAGGAACTGGGCGATGTAGCGGGCGGCCCCGGCGGTCTCCATCTCGACGTCGAAGGGCCGGACGGCGAAGGCCCGCGGGGTGGCATAAGGCTGGCTGTGGTCGTCCGCGCCGGCCTCGCCTTCCGAGACGCCGGCGAACTTGCCCGCCCGATGGGCGCGGTAGACGGCCTCGAAGGGCTTTTCCTTCTCGGGCGTATAGTCGGCGAAGAAATCCCAGTCGAAGGGGTGGCTGTAGGTGTGGCTCGCCGGCTCGACCTGCGGCAGGGCCATGATCTTGCGCGCGACCTCGCGGGATTCCTCGGTGCCGACCCAGTCGGGGTCGAGATCGGCGGCGATCGGGGCAACGGTCACCGGCAGGTCGGGGAAGGGGGCGATCGCCTCGCGCAGCACCACCTCCGAGGCGTAGAGGCGCTGCTTGGCATAGCGCGGCACCAGGGTGCGGTTGATCCAGCCGTCGCCATCGATGTGGGAATAGTACAGGCGCCGGCCTGACAGCGTCGTCACGTCCGGCTTGGGCAGATCGTCGGTGGCGAAGGCCAGGCGGAAGAAGGCGAAGGGGTTCAGGTGCCACTGCGTGGCCGGCGAGTTGGGATCGCGGAAATGGGTGTAGCCGGCGGCCACGAAGCCGCCGGCGCGGGTGGCCGTGACCAGGTCGCTGACGGCACCGTCGGCGCGCCGCACCGTCAGGAAGGCGCGGGCGCCGGGGCCGCTGGCGCGGTACAGCTCGAAGGGTGTCAGCAGGTCGAGGCCGCGCTCGAACTCCACCATCTCGCGGTCGATCGCGATCACTGCCGTGTCGTGCGTCACCGGCGACCAGTCGCCGGCATAGCTGAGGCCGATCGCCGCCAGATAGTCCTCGACGCGCTCGGGATCGGTCGGCGTTCCCGAGAGATCGGTGGTGACGCCGAGATCACCCATCACCACCCAGCGCTTTCCGGCGGCGATCGCCCGTTCGGCCCAGGCGATGAAGCCGGGAGGGTCGGGCAGGCCGGGCTCGACGAACCAGGTCAGCACGCCGCGCATGGCGGGGTCGCCGGCAAGCTCCGGCAGGGGCTGCAGGACGTCGTGGTAGACCACCCTGAGCCCCAGCCAGTTCAGCGGCATTGCCGCCAGGCGGTGGACGGCGGCAAAGCGCAGCCCGCCCTCGACCTTTGAGTTGTAGAGGGCAAGGATGGTGCGTGGCACCTCGCGGGCCGCCGCCACCGGCGCCGCCGCCCAGGTCAGGGCCGCCAGCGCGACCGCCGCCGCCAGCGCCCGTGCCGCCCTCATGGCGGGGGTTCCGGCACCACCCGGTCGAGTTCGATGGTGGCCACATAGGGGTGGAAGCCGTTGCCGCGCTGCAGGGCATAGATGCGGGCGATGCCGGCCCTGTCCTGGGGATCCCAGTAGTCCAGCGTCATCACCTTGAGCGCCGGCCGCGCGGCCTTGGCCTGGCGCAGCTTCTCCACCTGCCAGGCATAGTCTGCCGGCTCGGTCCGGCGGTAGCGGCTGGTGGTGAAGTCGAAGGTGCCGTAGACCGATTCGCCGAGCAGCATGTCGATCGCCGGCAGTGCCCCCGGCAACAGGTCATAGCCGCGGTTCATCATCACCGGCATGCGCGGGAAGCGCTGGCGGATCGCCAGCACCAGGCGCACCGCCGCCGCCACCATCCCGGCATGGGCGGCCGGATCCTCGCTTTCCAGCGTCGCGGCGTTGTCGAGCGTGTCGTAGAAGATGCCGTCGAAGCCGCGGGCGAGGATGGCGGGGATCAGATCGTCGAGCACGCGGCGTGTCCAGCGCGGGTCGCGCAGGTCCACCATGAAGCTGCCGCGCCACACCGGGTTCTCCAGCAGCAGCAGCCCCTCGTCGCGCACCGCCTCGTAGTGCGCGCGGTAGTCCTCGACCTCGCCCAGGCTGAGATAGCCGAGGGTCACGGTTCCGGCCGCCTTCAGCGGGGCGAGCGCGGGGTGGCGGTCGGCGTCCAGCACCGCCAGGCGATAGCCGGCCAGCGCCGAGGGCGGCACGGCATCGGCATAGTAGACCACCCAGGGATCGTGGGCGGCGGCGGGTGCCGCCCAGAACAGCGCAAGCGCGGCCGCCAGCCAGCGCATCAGGCCGCCGCCACGGTGTCCAGCGTCAGGGCCAGCCCGTCCGCCACGCTGACCGTCGCGGCCAGGCCGAGGCGGGCGATGGCGGCGG
>CAZEQG010000378.1:0-3676 GCA_964514295.1 uncultured Alphaproteobacteria bacterium | reverse complement strand
TGGCGCTTGGTGTCGGCTGGCTGGCCGCCGGCTTCAGCCCCTTCGCCGCCGTGTTCCCGGCGGTGATCGCGATCGTGCTGGGCGTCTGCGGCCTGATCGTGGTGGCGCTCGCCTTCCTGCGGCCGGCCGCGCCCGGGACCGACGGCGCAAGCTGGCCGCGGCGGGCGGCGATCCTGGCCGTCGCCGTGGCCTGGGTGCTGGCGATCCCGCATCTGGGCTTCCTGTCGAGCAGCCTTGCCGGCTATCTGGGCGCGCTGGCGGTCGCCCGCGACGGTCCGGCCGATGCTCGGACACTGGCGGTCGAGGCGGCCTGCGGGCTGCTGCTGGTGCTCGGCTTCTACCTGCTGTTCAGCCGGGCGCTCGGCGTGTCCTTCCCCGAGGGGATGCTGATCTAGCCGGCGCCGTCGGCCGCCGCCTCGGCCTCCAGCCAGTTGCGGAAGGCAACGATCTTGGGCCTCGTGCCCGACCCCTCGGGATAGACGAGGTAATAGGCGTAGTCGGTATGGAGCGCCAGCTCGAAGGGCTTCACCAGCCTGCCGGCCTTCAGATCGTCGGTGATCAGGGCGCTGCGGCCAAGTGCCACGCCGAGCCCGTCGATGGCCGCCTGCAGGACCATGCTGGAATGGCTGAAACTGGGGCCGCGCGTCGGGTCGATCCCCTGCACGCCGGCCGCCATCAGCCACATCCGCCAGTCCTCGCGCATGTAGTCGTGCAGCAGCGTGTGGTGGCGCAGGTCGGCGGGCTCCGCCAGCGGCCGCGGCCCCTCGACCAGGCGCGGGCTGCACACCGGCATGATGTCCTCGGTCAGGAAACGCACGGCGGCCAGCCCCGGCCAGTTGCCGCGGCCGTAGCGGATGGCGACATCGACATCCTCGCGGGCGAAATCGACCAGCGCATCGAAGGCCTGGATGCGCACGTCGATCTCCGGATGCAGGTCGCGGAAACGGCCCAGGCGCGGCACCAGCCACTTGGCGGCAAAGGAGGCGAGCACGCTGACGGTGAGATTGCCGGCCCGGTCGCGGGCGAGCAGCCGGGTGGTGCCCTCGTCCAGCCGGTCGAAGGCTTCCCGCACGACATTCAGATAGGCAGCACCGGAATCGGTCAGCAGCAGCGAGCGGCCGGTGCGCCGGAACAGCGGCAGGCCGAGCCAGTCCTCCAGCGCCTTCACCTGATGGCTGATCGCCGCCTGGGTGACGTTCAGCTCCTCTGCCGCGCGGGTGAAGCTGAGTTGCCGGGCGGCGGCTTCGAAGGCACGCAGCGCGGTCAGCGGGGGGAGCGATCGGCGCATCGGCGGACCATGAAATTGAGTAATGGAACATATGAGAACATATCGTTTGTGGGCAACCCGATTCCGCCCCAAGTAACCAGTGTGAAAACGAAAATCCGGCGACACTCCGGAACGGATTGTCTCCATACATATGAGGAATAAGGCCATGAGCACCACCCCCACCATGCTGACGGGCATGTCCAGCGCTCCGGCCCGGAGCGTCGCGTCCATCGTGGCGCCGGCCATCGGCGCGGTCGCGGCCGTCATCGACCTGGCGAGCGCCTGGATGGATCGCATCGAGCAGCGCCGGCACCTCGCCAGCCTGGACGACCATCTGCTGAACGACCTCGGCCTCAGCCGGGCCGATGTCGAGATGGAGGCCGCGAAGCCGTTCTGGCGCGCCTAGCCTTCTCCCCACTTCCCAGCGGGGAGAGACGCTATCGCCATGACGGGGCTCGACAGGGGCGGCGTCGGCTATGCCGTCGCCGCCTTCAGCCTTTGGGGCGTGCTGCCGATCCATTTCAAGCTGGTGCAGAGCGTCGACGCGGTGGAGATCCTGGCCCATCGGGTGGCCTGGTCGGCACCGGTGCTGCTGGCAATCCTGTGGGCCTCCGGCAAACTCGGCCAGCTCCGCCCCTTCGCGGCCGAGCCGGCGCGGCTCTTGCGCCTGCTGCCCACCGCCGTGCTGCTGCTCGGCAACTGGCTGGTGATGATCATCGCCATCAATACCGACCGCATCCTGGAATCGAGCCTGGGCTACTTCATCAGCCCGCTGGTCAATGTCGCCCTGGGCATGGTCTTCCTGGGCGAGCGGCTGCGGCCGGCCCAGGCGGCGGCGATCGCGCTGGCGGCGCTGGGGGTGGCGGTGCAGGTGGCGCTGGCCGGGGTGATGCCGTGGCTGGGGCTTGGCCTGGCCGCAAGCTGGGGCGCCTACACCATCCTGCGCAAGATGATGCCGGTCGATGGCGACATCGGACTGACCCTGGAAACCGTGATGCTGGCGCCGCTCGCCGTGCTGTTCGTGCTGCTGCTGGGGCCGGCGGCCGCCTTCGGCCAGGGCGATGCGGGGCAGAGCGTGCTGCTGGCGGCGATGGGCGTGTCAACCGCCCTGCCCCTCTTGTGGTACGGCAAGGCGGCGCGCCGGCTGCCGCTGACCGTGCTGGGGGTGCTGAACTACATCGGGCCGTCGATGCAGTTCCTGCTGGCGGTGATGGTGTTCGGGGAGACCTTCGATCTTGGCCGCGCCGCCAGCTTCGCGCTGATCTGGGCCGGGGTGGCGGTGTTCATCTCCGACCTTGCCCGCCGCCCGCAGGTCAGCCCAGGGTCGTCGCAAAGGGCCTGATCGCCACGCCCGCCGCCTCCAGCCGCGCCCGCAGGGTGCGCGCCATGGCCACGGCGACCGGGCTGTCGCCATGCACGCACACGGTATCGATGCGTGCCGGGATGCGCTTGCCGCTGGTCGACACGATGGCCCCTTCCGACAGCATCATCAGCACCCGCTCCGCCGCCTCCTCCGGGTCGTGGACGAAGGCGTTGGCGAGCTTGCGCGAGGTCAGCCGCCCGGCATCGTCATAGGTGCGGTCGGCATAGATCTCGCGGGCGAGCTTCAGGCCCGCCTTCTCGCCGGCCCGCTCGACCGCATTGCCCGGCAGGCAGACCAGGATCAGCTCGCGGTCGACCGCCTTCACCGCCGCGGCCACCGCGCCGGCCAGCCCATCCTCCGCCTCGGCGAGGTTGCCGAGGGAGCCATGCGTCTTCACATGCGTGACCCGGTGGCCGGCCGCCGCCGCGATCGCCTGCAGGGCGCCGATCTGATAGGCGATCTCCTTCATCACGTTGTCAGGCTTCTCGCCGATGATCGGCCGGCGGCCAAAGCCCCACAGGTCGCGGAACCCCGGATGGGCGCCGACGGCAACGCCGCGCGCTTTCGCCACGCTGACGGTGTCGTACATCACCAGCGGGTCGCCGGCATGGAAGCCGCAGGCCACATTGGCGCTCGACACCACATCCAGCATCGCGGCGTCGTCGCCCATGGTCCAGGCGCCGAAGCTCTCGCCCATGTCGCTGTTGATGTCGAGGACCGCCATGATATGCCTCCCAGCCGTGACCACGAGACTATCGCCGCCCCCGCCGATGATCCACAAGGCCCCTCGCCTGCTCGCCTGCGGCACCACGGCGCTGACCGTGGAATTCGCCGACGAGCTGTCGGCCGCCGCCAATGCCCCGGTGATCGCGCTCGACCGCCGGATCGCGGAGAACCCGCCGCCGGGGGTGGTGGAAACCATCCCCACCTACCGCTCCCTCCAGGTGGTCTACGACCCTTGCCTGACCGATGCCACGGAGCTGGGACGGGCGCTCCTGGCCCTGGCGGCGCTGCCGGCCCCGGCGGCGGCGGCGGCCGGCCGGCTG
>CAZEQG010000377.1:0-3682 GCA_964514295.1 uncultured Alphaproteobacteria bacterium | reverse complement strand
AAGCCTTGAATCACTCCATCTCATCCCCGACAAGCGCTTTGAGTACAGAACCTAGCCTCGCCCCCCAATCCGGCCCGCCCCTACCCGGCCCGTACCGGCGCCCGCACCACCGCGTCATAGTCGGTCACCATCTGCTGGCAGACCCGGCCGGGATTGAAATGATAGGGGCCGATCTCGCTGACCGGCGTCACCTCCGCCGCGGTGCCGGTCAGGAAGCATTCCGAGGCGTTGGCCAGCTCCTCCGGCTTGATGTGGCGCTCCACCACCGCCAGGCCGCGGGACTTCGCAAGCTCGATCACGGTGCGCCGGGTGATGCCGTCGAGGAAGCAGTCGGGCTTGGGGGTGTGGATCTGGCCGTCCATCACGAAGAAGATGTTGGCGCCGGTCGCCTCGGCCACGAAGCCGCGATAGTCCAGCATCATCGCGTCCTGGAAGCCCGCGGCCTCGGCGGCGTGCTTGGAGATGGTGCAGATCATGTAGAGCCCGGCCGCCTTGCTGGCGGTCGGCGCGGTGTCGGGTGCCGGCCGGCGCCAGGGTGCGATGGTCAGGCGGATGCCGCGCATCTTCGCCTCGGGGCTGAAATAGGACGGCCAGACCCAGGTGGCGATCGCCACCCGGATGCGGCTGGCCTGGGCGGCCACCCCCATCATCTCGCTGCCGCGCCAGGCGATCGGCCGGACATAGCCGTCGACGATGCCGTTGGCGGCCACCGTGGCGGCCTTTGCCTTCTCCAGTTCGGCCACCGAATAGGGTATCTTGAAGCCGAGGATCTCGGCCGACCGGTGCAGGCGCTCGGTATGCTCCAGCGACTTGAAGATGGTGCCGCCATAAACCCGTTCGCCTTCGAACACGGCGCTGGCATAGTGCAGCCCATGGGTCAGCACATGCAGCTTCGCGTCACGCCAGGGGATGAGCGCGCCGTCCATCCAGATGAAGCCGTCGCGGTCGTCGAAGGGAACCAGGCTCATGGCGATCCTCGCATCGGTAATTTTGTTAGCTGAATTTCATGTATTGGATAACATTCTGCCCGGAATGCGTCAACATGCCTGACATAAATATCGGCCATGCATGCGCCACATGGCGGCCGGCCGGGGGGGCTTGATGGTGGAGCTGAGCTTGCGCGCCAACCCGCTGTTCCTGCGCGAGGAAGAGCTGCGCCAAGGCATCGAGCTGCTGTTCTACGCCTATCGCGACTTCACCGGCGAGCCCGATGCGATGCTGGAGAAGCTGGGGCTGGGGCGGGCGCACCACCGGGTGATCTATTTCGTCGGCCGCAACCCCGACACCAGCGTCAGCGAGCTGCTGGCGATCCTGAAGATCACCAAGCAGTCGCTGAGCCGGGTGCTGGGCGAGCTGCTGCGGCAGGGCTATGTGACCCAGGCGCCGGGCACCCGCGACCGCCGCCAGCGCCTGCTGCGGCTGACCGACAAGGGTGTCGAGCTGGAGCGCCAGCTCACCGCCAACCAGCGCGCCCGCATCGCGCGCGCCTATCGCGCCGCCGGCGCCGGCGCGGTCGAGGGTTTCCGCAACGTGATGATCGGGCTGATCGATGAGGCGGACCGGGCGAAGTTCCGCCGCCCGGACGGGCAGCCCCCGGTGGCGCCGGCGAAGGGCTGAGGGATGGTCGAGGCCAATGCCCATCTGCTGGTGGTCGACGACGATGCCCGCCTGCGCGAACTGTTGCGGCGCTACCTCACCGAGCAGGGCTTCCGCGTGACCGTGGCCGAGGATGCGGCGGCCGCCCGCGCCCGGCTGGGGACCATGCTGTTCGACGCCGTGGTGCTGGACGTGATGATGCCGGGCGACAGCGGCCTTGTGCTTACCCGCGAGATCAGGGCCGGCAGCCGGATGCCGATCCTGCTGCTGACCGCGATGGGCGAGCCGGGGGACCGGGTGGACGGGCTGGAGCACGGCGCCGACGACTATCTGACCAAGCCTTTCGAGCCGCGCGAGCTGGTGCTCAGGCTGCGCAACCTGGTGCGCCGCGTCGCTGCCGCCGGCGCCCGGGAGGAGGAGGCGCCGGCACCGCTGCTGCGCTTCGGCCCCTTCCTGTTCGACCGCTCCCGGCAGGTCCTCAGCCGCGAGGGCGAGCCGGTGCGCCTGACCCAGGTCGAGGGGGCGCTGCTGCTGGCGCTGTCGGAGCGGCCGGGCGAGGCGGTGGAGCGCGAGGCGCTGGCCGAGACCGCGCTGGTGGGCGGCGGCGCGCGGGCGGTCGACGTGCAGATGACGCGGCTGCGCCGCAAGGTCGAGCCGGACCCCAAATACCCGCGCTGGCTGCAGACCGTGCGCGGCACCGGCTACCGGCTGGTGATCGACGGATGATCGGGCTGCTGAAGGCGATGATGCCGCGCTCGCTGTTCGGGCGCTCGCTGCTGATCATCGTGATGCCGCTGATCCTGCTCCAGGTGGTCACCACCTACGTGTTCTACGACCGCCACTGGGAGACGCTGAGCCGCCGGCTGGCGGGCTCGCTTGCCGGCGACATCGCCTTCCTGGTCGAGGCGCTGGACCGTGTGCGCGAGGCCGGCGGCAGTGGCCTTGGCGTGTTCGACATGGCCGAACGCCATCTTGACCTCAGGGTCGCCTTCCAGCCGGGCGCCATCCTGCCGGCCGGACCGCTCTACGATCCGGCCGACGAGGTCAACGACATCATCGAGCGGGCGCTAGAGGAACGGGTGCGGCGGCCCTTCCAGATCGACGGCGACAGCCTGGAGCGTGACGTCCTGGTGCGGGTGCAGCTCGCCGATGGCGTGCTGGAGGTGGTGACCACGCGCAAGCGCCTGTTCAGCTCCACCACCTATGTCTTCATCTTGTGGATGGTCGGCACCTCGATGGTGCTGTTCGCGGTGGCGGTGATGTTCATGCGCAACCAGATCCGCCCGATCCAGCGCCTGGCCGCCGCCGCCGAGAGCTTCGGCAAGGGCCGCGAAGGCGCCAGCTTCCGCCCCGCCGGCGCCAGCGAGGTGCGCCAGGCCGCCCAGGCCTTCCTTCTGATGCAGGACCGCATCCGCCGCCAGATCCGCCAGCGCACCGAGATGCTGGCCGGCGTCAGCCATGACCTGCGCACCGCCCTGACGCGCATGAAGCTCCAGCTCGCCCTGATGGGCGATGGCGCGGACATCGAGGGGCTGCGGCGGGACGTCGGCGAGATGGAGACCATGGTCGAGGGCTATCTCGCCTTCGTGCGCGGCGACGGCAGCGAGCAGACGGTGGAGACCGACCTGCCGACCCTGTTGGCCGAGGTGGTGGACGGTCAGCGCCACGCCGGCAAGAAGATCACCCTGGATGCCGCCCCGCTGGCCCTGCCGCTGCGTCCGCTCGCCTTCAAGCGCAGCCTGGCGAACCTGGTGGCCAATGCCGTGCGCTATGGCAGCGCCGTTGCCGTCACCGCCCGGCGCGAGGGGCCGCAGGTCGAGATCCTGGTCGATGACGATGGCCCCGGCATCCCCGAGCCCGAGCGGGAGGCCGTGTTCCGCCCCTTCTACCGGCTCGACCGCTCGCGCAACCCCACCACCGGCGGGGTCGGGCTGGGGCTGGCGATCGCGCGCGACATCGTGCGCGCCCATGGCGGCGACATCCTGCTCGACGCCTCGCCGCTGGGCGGGCTGAGGGCGCGCGTGAAGGTGCCGCTCTAGGTTCTGTACTCAAAGCGCTTGTCGGGGATGAGATGGAGTGATTCAAG
>CAZEQG010000376.1:0-3682 GCA_964514295.1 uncultured Alphaproteobacteria bacterium | reverse complement strand
CGGCCCAGCGGCCCGGGCAAGGCGCGGCGCGGCGAGGGGGGCGGCAAGGGCGGCGGCGGCGAGCGCGCCAAAACGGCGACGGGACAGCATCTTCCTTACCCTCCCCTACTTGATGGCCGCGAAATAGGCCGCGAGCGCGCGGATTTCCTCGTCGCTGTAGCCCTTGGCCAGGCGCGTCATCACGGTGGCGCTGCGGCTGCCCGCCTTGAACGCCTTCAGCGCCTCCTCGATGGTCGCCGCCGGCAGCCCGGCCAGCGGCGGGATGGCGCCGCTGCCAACGCCATCGGGGCCGTGGCAGCCCGAACAGGTGGCGCCGATGATCGCCGGATCGGCAGCGCTCTCGGCCACCGCCGGCCCGGCGGCCAGCACCATTCCCAGAGCCAGGATCGTGGTCCGCATGCTCTCCTCCCTGTTGGCGGCGATGCTTCCCCGCCCGCCCCTTGTCCGGCAACGCAGTTTATCTGCGCCCCGCCGGAGATTTGCTGCGCCGGCGCCGGGCCGGCGTCAGGCCAGTATCGCCACCTGCTCCGGCGTCAGGCTGCCGGGCACCACGGTGATCGGCACCCGCATCCGCCCGCCCAGCTTGCCCACCAGATGGCTGACCAGCGGCCCCGGCCCCTCGCTGCCGGTGCTGGCCCCCAGCACCAGGATCGAGATGGTGGGGTCCTCGTCGATCAGCTTCAGCACCTCGTCGCGCCGCTCGCCCTCGCGCAGGTGGAAGATCGGGATCTGCGCCGTCACCTGCTGCACAAAGGCGGCATGGCCGGCCAGGATCTCCTCCGCCTCCTCGCGGCGCTCCTCGCGGATGATGTCGGCGACGGCCATCCATTCGGCCCCGCCCACCTTCTCGATCACGAACAGCAGCGCCACCTTGCCGCCCGTATGCAGCGCCCGCAGCGCGGCATAGCGCAGCGCCACCTGCATTTCCGGGCTGCCGTCCACCACCACGAGGAACACCCGCGGCGGCGCGATGCTGGCCGGTGTCGGATGCTCGCCCAAGCCTCCCCCTACTGCTTGCGGAAGATCGCCCCTGCCCCCCATCCTGCCACCAGCGCGATGGTCACGGCAATCAGCCCGTACACCAGCGCCTGGCGGTGGGCGAACTCGTAGACCTCGGCGCCGAGACCGATCTTGCTGACCACCAGGGGCGTGGTCTGCGCGTTCACCACCTGGCCGTCGCGCACCAGATAGACCGCCACGGTCAGGGTGCCGGTCGGCACTGTTGCCGGGACGTGCAGGTTGGCGCGGAACAGCCGCGTGCCGAGGAACTGCACGGCGCCGACCTCGCGCTGGAAGGATTCGTCGCCCTGCCGCAGCCGCAGCAGGGCGGCCCGGAAGGCATTCAGTTCGGCCGGCTCCAGCCGGGCGGCGGGGTCGGGCACCAGGCGCAGGTTGGCGGTGCCGATCTGGTGCCGGGTCAGCAGGGTGGGGCTGAGGATGTCGCCGACCGGGCGGCTGGAGGCGGCGGCGTAGAAGCGCGGCACCTCGGCAAAGCGCACCCGCCGGGTGTTGATCCAGATGCCGGCCACCCGCTCCTTGCGGCGGACCGTTACCTCCTCGCGCTCGCCGGTCACCGTCACCACCACGTCGCCCGGCCCGTCGATGGTGCCGAACAGCAGCACGTCGGTGCCGGTGAAGCCGGTGGTGATCGCCACCAGGTGGTTCGACAGGTCGGCGATCAGCGGCGCTTCCTGCGCCTGCGCAGGCCGCCCCGCCAGCAGCGCGATCAGCACCAGGAGGAACCAGGCGTTCATCCCTGATCCAGGGAATAGATGTCGTCGGGCGTTGCCGACAGGTCGAACAGCAGCTTGATCGCCAGGCCCAGCACCAGCAGCGCCATCAGCCCGCGAAGCTGTTCGCCGCGCAGCCGGGCCTCGAAGCGGGTGCCGTACTGCGCCCCGATCACCCCGCCGACCAGCAGCAGCAGCGCCAGCAGCACATCGACCGTCTGCGTGAACCAGGCATGCATGATGGTGACGGCGGCGGTGACGAAGATGATCTGGAACAGCGAGGTGCCCACCACCACGGAGGTCGGCATGCCAAGCAGATAGATCATCGCCGGCACCATCACGATGCCGCCCCCCACGCCCATGATCGCGGCCAGCACGCCGACCACGAAGCCGACCGCCAGCGGCAGCAGCGCGCTGATGTAGAGCTTGGACTTGCGGAAGCGCAGCTTGAAGGGCAGGCCGTGCAGGCGGTTGTGCTCGTGCAGCTTGCCGCGCCTGGCGCCGCCGGTGCGGTGGCGGCGCACCATGGTGCGCCCGGCCTCCGCCGCCATCAGGATGCCGATGGCGCCAAGGAAGACGACATAGAGCGCGTTGATCGCGAAATCGATCTGGCCGGTGCCCTTCAGCAAGCGGAACAGCCACACCCCGGCGCCGGAGCCGGCGACGCCGCCGACCAGCAGCACCAGTCCCATGGCCACGTCGACATTGCCGCGGCGCCAGTGGCCGATCAGCCCCGACACCGAGGCGGCGACGATCTGGTTGGCCTGGGTGCCGACCGCGACGGCCGGCGGAATGCCGAGGAAGATCAGCAGCGGCGTCATCAGGAAGCCGCCGCCGACGCCGAACAGCCCCGACAGGAATCCAACCGCCGCGCCAAGCCCGAGGATGACGAGGACGTTGACCGAAAGTTCGGCGATCGGCAGGTAGACATGCATGGGAGGCGGGATCGCTGAATCAGGCCGGCGCGCGATGGCCCGCCGGGCCACCACGTCTGAATTCATTCTAATCCCGCAGGAACCGCGAAAGCAAAGGATTCGCGGCTGATTTCCGCCATTTCTGGCGATTATCCGGGCTAGCCCGCGATCGTCGGCTTGCCGGCCTGCTTCCAGCCCAGGATGCCGCCGGCTAGGCGGTTGATGGTGCCGTCATGGCCGGCCGCCCGCATGAGCTGTGCGGCCTGGCCGCAGCGCACGCCCGAGCGGCAGTGGAACACCAGCCGGCTGCCGGGCGCCGCGACCGCCGCCGCCGGATCGAAACGCGACAGCGGCAGCAGCCGGGTGCCGGGAATGCGTTCGGCCGCCCACTCGTGCTCCTCGCGCACGTCGTAGACGGTGGCACTGCCCTCGGCCAGCCAGGCTTCCAGGGTGTCGGGGTCGATCATGGTGGTTTTGGCGTCGCTCATGGCCCTGATCCTACACGCTGTCCTGCCGTTCTAGCCAGCCGATCGCGGCGATGGCGCCGGCGAAGATGCCGGCCAGCGCCAGCACCGCGCCGATCGAGAGGGCGGAGAGCCCGGTGATGCCCTGGCCCACCGTGCAGCCCGCCGCCAGCACCCCGCCCACGCCCATCATCACCGCCCCGGCCAGGTGGCGGGCCATGTCGGCGAGGCCGGCAAAGCCTTCCCAGCGGAAGCGCCCACCGGTGACGGCGGCAAGCGCGCTGCCGGCCACCGCGCCGAACACGCTGGCGGCGCCGAAGCCAAGCGCAGTGCCGGTCGACAGCATGACGAACTGCACACCCTCCCCGATCGGGGCGACGAAGGTGAGCGAGACCAGCGGCACCGGATCGAACGGATCGTCGAGCAGCCCGGTCGCCGCCCAGCCGGCCACCACCAGCAGGCCGACCGCGACGCCGCCGAACAGATGGCGGGAGGCGCCAAAGCGCCGGTCCATCAGGCACCAGGCGAGCGCCGCCAGCGCCAGGGCGGCCCCGGCTACGCGGCCGGCGCCGCC
>CAZEQG010000375.1:0-3683 GCA_964514295.1 uncultured Alphaproteobacteria bacterium | reverse complement strand
CCTGTCGCCCGAGCGCGCCACCATCGCGGTGACGCGCGGGCTGCTGGAGCGGCTGAGCCGCGACGAGCTGCAGGCGGTGGTGGCGCATGAGACCGCCCATGTGCTGAACGGCGACATGCGCCAGGCCACCATCGCCGCCGCCACCGCCGGGCTGATCGCGCTGGTGGCCGAAGGGGTGCTGCGGATGATGCGCGGCGCCAGCCTTGCCGGTGGCGGGCGGCGGCGCGGCGGCGGCACGGCGGTCTTGATGGTGGTGCTGGTGGTGGCGGCGATCCTGGCGCCGCTGGCCGCAAGGCTGGTGCAGATGGCGGTGTCGCGGCAGCGCGAATACCTGGCCGACGCCACCGCGGTGAAGCTGACCCGCAACCCCCAGGGCCTGATCGGCGCGCTGGAGAAGCTGTCGGCCGCGGTCGAGACGGGCGACCCGCTGCCCGGCGGCAGCGCCATCAAGCCGCTGTGGATCGTGGCGCCGCCCGGCCTGATCGGCCTGTTCGCCACCCACCCGCCAATGGCCGACCGGCTGGCCCGGCTGCGGGCGATGGCTTAAGGCCGCTACTGCGCCGCCGCCTCCGCCGGCACCTCGGCCTCCCCCGCCCTCGGCCCGCGCTCCAGGTCGTAGCCGGCCTGCTGGCGCTCCCACAGGGTGCGGTAGGTGCCGCCCAGCCGCAGCAGCTCCGCGTGGCTGCCCTGTTCGGCGATGCGGCCGTCCTCCAGCACGATGATCTTGTCGGCGTCGACCACGGTGGACAGCCGGTGCGCGATCATCAGCGTCGTGCGGTTGCGCGACACTTCCGACAGGCTCGCCTGGATCTCCTTTTCGGTCGCCGTGTCGAGGGCGCTGGTCGCCTCGTCGAACAGGAAGATCGCCGGCCGCTTCAGGATGGTGCGGGCGATCGCCACGCGCTGCTTTTCGCCGCCCGACAGCTTCAGCCCGCGCTCGCCCACCCTGGTCTGGTAGCCATCGGGCATGGCGGTGACGAAGTCGTGGATGCGGGCGAGCCGGGCCGCCTCCTCCACCTCCGCCGGGCTGGCCGAGGGCCGGCCATAGGCCACGTTGTAATAGACCGTGTCGTTGAACAGCACCGTGTCCTGCGGGACCATGCCGATGGCCGCGCGCACGGATGCCTGGGCGACCTGCCGGATGTCCTGGCCGTCGATCAGGATCTGGCCGGAATCGATGTCGTAGAAGCGGAACAGCAGGCGCGAGATGGTGGACTTGCCCGCCCCCGAGGGGCCGACGATGGCCACCGTGTGCCCGGCCGGCACGGTGAAGCTGACCCCCTTGAGGATCGGCCGGTCCGGGCGGTAGCCGAAGCGCACGTCGCGGAACTCGATGGCGCCGCCGGCGACCTGCAGCGGCCGGGCCTGCGCGTCGTCGCGCACCTCCATCTCGACATCGAGCAGGCGGAACATCGTCTCCATGTCGATCAGCGCCTGCTTGATCTCGCGGTAGACGAAGCCGAGGAAGTTCAGCGGGATGTAGAGCTGGATCAGATAGGCGTTCACCAGCACGAAGTCGCCCACCGTCATGGTGCCGGCAGCCACCCCATAGGCGGCCATGGTCATCACCACGATCAGCCCCAGCGAAATGATCACGCCCTGGCCGATGTTCAGCAGCGACAGCGAGGTGCGGCTCTTCACCGCCGCCGCCTCGTAGCGCTGGAGGGCGCTGTCGAAGCGCCTGGCCTCATGCTCCTCGTTGCCGAAATACTTCACCGTCTCGTAGTTCAGCAGGCTGTCGACCGCCTTGGTCGAGGCGTCGCTGTCGGTCTCGTTCATGGCGCGGCGGAACTTGATGCGCCATTCGCTGACGGTGATGGTGTAAACGATGTAGCCGATGATGGTGACGAAGGTGGCGACCGAGAAGCGCCAGTCGTAGAGGTTCCACAGGATGGCCGAGACCAGCAGGATCTCCAGCAGGGTCGGCGCGATCGAGAACAGCATGTAGGATAGCAGGCTCTCGATGCCCTTGGTGCCGCGCTCGATCGCGCGCGACAGGCCGCCGGTCTGCCGGTCGAGGTGGAAGCGCAGGGCGAGCGAATGCAGATGGCGGAAGGTGCGCAGGGCCACCGTGCGGATCGCCCGCTGCGCCACCTTGGCGAACACATAGTCCCTGAGCTCGGCCGAGGTCTGCGCCACCATGCGCAGCCCGCCATAGGCCAGGATCACCGCCACCGGCACCACGATCGCGGCATCCCCGGCGCTGGCCAGCGCGTCGGTCGCCGCCTTGAACAGCAGCGGCACCCCGACGATGAGAATTTTTCCCATCACCAGCAGCGCCATCGCCACCACGACGCGCAGCCGCATCTCCAGCGCACCCGCCGGCCACAGATAGGGCGCCAGCGCCCTGACCGCCCTGAGATCGGCGGCGATGTCGCTGCCTCCCGGCGGCAGCGGCCCCGGGTCTGCCACACCCGCCTTGCGTTCTCGACCCGCCCCGCGCATCCGTCGCCTTCCTGTCTGCGGCGTGCTAACTGCCCACCATATGGGCAGAGTTGGCAAGAATGGAAACGATCCCGGCATGAAGCCTCTGCACGGCATCCTGTTCAAGATCGCCGGCGTGGCGCTGCTGGTGGTCGCCCTCGGGCTGATCAAGGTGCTGGGCGACCGCTATCCGGTGTTCCAGCTCATGTTCATCCGGGCGAGCTTCGGCCTGCTGGTGGCCTTCGCGCTCGCCCAGCGCCACGATGCCGGGCTCAGGACCCTGCTGCCGCGCCGGCCGCTCGGCCATCTGACCCGGGCGTTGTTCGGGCTGGTCGGCACCTTCTGCATGGTCACCGCCATCCGCTACCTGCCGCTTGCCGATATCTGGGCGCTGGGCGCCTCGGCGCCGCTGCTGGTCACCGCGCTGTCGGTGCCGCTGCTGGGCGAGCAGGTGGGCTGGCGGCGGTGGACGGCGGTGCTGGTGGGGCTGGTGGGCGTGCTGATCATCCTGCGCCCGGGCGCCGGCGTGTTCCAGACCGCGGCCCTGCTGCCGCTGGCCGATGCCCTGTGCTACGCCTTGTCGATGATCACCATCCGCAAGCTGACGGCGACCGACAGCACCCTGTCGATCATGTGCTCCTTCAGCCTGATCGTCGTGCTGGCGACCGGGCTGGCGATGCCGTTCCACTGGGTGGCGCCGAGTACGGCGGACTGGCTGATCCTGCTGGCGATCGGCCTGCTCGGCGCCTTCGGCCAGCTTCTGATCATCCGCGCCTTCGCGCTCGCCCCGGCCAATCTGGTGGCCCCCTTCGACTACACCGGCATGCTGTGGATGATCCTGGTCGGCGCCGTGTTCTTCGGCGAGTTCCCCGATGCCATGGTGCTGCTCGGCTCGGCGCTGGTGGTGGCAAGCGGGCTCTACGTGCTGTGGCGCGAGGCGGTGAAGGCCCGCGGGGGCGGGGCGTGACGCCGGCCGGCCGGCTGTCGGCGGCCATCGAGCTGATCGACCTGCAGGGCGGCGCCCCGATGGATGCGGTGCTGGCCGAGTATTTCCGCGCCCGCCGCTACATCGGCGCCAAGGACCGGCAGGCGATCGCCGAGATGGTCTATGGCGTGTTCCGCAACTGGGCCCGGCTGCACTGGTGGCTGGCGCGGCTGAGGGTGCCCGCCGATCCGCGCGTGCTGGTGCTGGCCGACCGGCTGCAGGCGGGCGAGGACCCGCGCCCGCATCTGGGCGCCGGCCCCTATGCGCCGCCGCC
>CAZEQG010000374.1:0-3685 GCA_964514295.1 uncultured Alphaproteobacteria bacterium | reverse complement strand
CGGGCTTCTTCACCCCGCCCATGGCCTTCAGCAGGTTGAAGTTGGTCATGTTGCGGGTGCCGATCTGCAGCACGTCGGCGGTGGTGGCGACGAGGCGCAGATCGTCGCCGATCACCCCGGTCGGATAGCCGCGGAACATGTCGAAGGGATCGGGCCATGCCGGGTGGAGCGGTTCACCGGGGCGCCACATCGCCACACCCGGGGCGCTGGCGCGGCGCGCCGCAAGCTCGGCCCACAGCGCGTCATACTGGCCGACCACCACGCGCCAGTCATAGTTCGCGGCGGCGCGCCGGCGGCCGGCCTCGCCCATGCTGCGGCGCAGGCCCGGATCGGCGGCCAGCCGGACATAGGCATCGGCGGTCGCCGCCACATCGACCGCGGTCGACTGCGACTGGTAGCCGATGAAGTAATCGTAGTCGTCCACCTTCGCGAAGAAGCGGTTGATCAGGTCCACCCCGTCGCCGGGCGGGGGCTGGCGCGTCGGCACTCGGATGCCGGTCTCGCCGTCGGTCACGGTGTCGCGGTAGCCGTCCCAGTCGCTGACCAGGCAGGGCAGCCCCGCCGCCTGCGCTTCGATCGGCGTCAGGCCGAAGGTCTCCTGCACATTGTCCGACAGCGACACGAACAGGTCGGCGGCCCGCCAGGCGTCATGGGCGGTCTCGCGGTCGGCGCCGTCGAGGATGTGGACCGGCACCGAGGGGCAGAACCGGCGCGCGGCGCTGACGAAGCTGTTGCGGATCGCCTCGTTCGGCGCCTGGCCGCACAGCACCAGGGCGAGGCGGCCGGGGCCGAGCCTGGCGGCGGCCAGCTCGGCACCCAGGAACATCGGCGCCGGATGGGCCTTGGCATGGAAGGTGAGGCGGCCGAAGAACAGGCCGACGACCACGTCCTCGGCGATGCCCAGCCGGCCGCGCAGCCGCGCCCGCGCCGCGCCGTCCTCGGCTGCGGGGGCATAGCGCGCGCAGTCGACGCCCAGCGGGATCACCGGCAGCTCGGCCGGCAGCAGCCGGTCCGGTGCGATGTCCACCCCCAGGCGCCGTCCGAGGTAGTCGCCATAATGCTCCAGCAGGCGGCGCACCGCGTCGCGCCCGGGGCGGGAGGTGCAGATCAGCGCGTCCCAGGGCTGCACCGGGGCGGAGATCATCTGCGTCAGCCCGGTCATCGCCCGGTCGCTGGAGACGGTGTGGGTGACGCCACACACCGAATAGGCGCGGTCGCCCAGGATGCGCCGGGGATAGGCGAAATCCTCCAGCCCCGGGCCGGGCACGAACAGCAGCCCCGCCCTGGCGATGCCGCGCTGGTCGCGGGCGCCGATGCGGTGCAGTTGCCGGGCCGGCAGGCCGGGTTGGGTGGCGATGGACTGGAACAGCGTCCAGTCATCGTTGGATTTGGCCAGGCAATGGATCGACGCGGCCGCGCCATGGCGCAGATAGCCGGTCAGGAACCCGGCACCTGCGGCGTGCCGTCCCTTGACCTGCGGGCGGTCGGCGACATAGGCGTCGGCCACGAACTGGAACGCGGCGCTGGCCGGGGCGGGGGAAGCGGTGGACATCGATGGCGGGCGTGGCACTTTGGCGGCAGGGATCGCCCGTCATAGCCGAAGGCGCGGGCGCGTGCATCCCTCCTGTGGCCGTTCCCGTCGCGGCGGCCGCTCCATTGCCGCGCCGCCGGGCGTCCGCTAGGGTCGGGGTCGATGACGGTACCGCTTCGCATTTTCATAGGCTGGGACAGCCGCGAGGATCTGGCCTACCAGGTCTGCCGGTCGAGCCTGGAACGCCACGCCTCCGCCCCGCTGGCGATCACCGCGCTGCGCCAGCCCCAGCTCCGCCGCCAGGGGCTCTATGCCCGCGCCGCCGACCCGCTGGCCTCGACCGAGTTCACCTATACCCGCTTCCTGGTGCCGGCGCTGGCCGGCTATCAGGGCTGGGCGCTGTTCTGCGACTGTGACTTCCTGTGGAACGCCGATGTCGCCGGGCTGTTCGCGCTTGCCGATCCGGACAAGGCGGTGATGTGCGTGCAGCACGACCATCGCCCGGCCGAGACGACCAAGATGCAGGGCGCGGTGCAGACGGTCTATCCGCGCAAGAACTGGTCGAGCCTGATGCTGCTGAACTGCGGCCATCCCGCCACCCGCCGCCTGACCCCGGCGGTGGTCAACGCCGAGAGCGGGGCCTTCCTGCACCGTTTCCAGTGGGCTGCCGATGCCGAGATCGGCGCCCTGCCGCTAGGCTGGAACTGGCTTGAGGGCTGGAACGAGCCGCCGGCGGACGGCGTGCCCGAGGTGGTGCACTACACCCGCGGCGGCCCCTGGTTTCCGGAGTGGCAGGACGTCGGATATGCCGGGCTGTGGCTGGCCGAATGCCAGCGCCTGCGCGACGGCCGCTAGAACAGGCTGACCAGCCGGCGGGTGGCCAGCCGCACCGCCTCGGCGAAGCCGGCCGTCGGATGCGACTGGCGGACCAGCCGCAGGCTGGGATACCAGGGCGAGCGGCCGCCGCGGTCGAACCAGAACCATAAGGGCGCGTAGGGCACCACCACCACCGCCGGGCGGTTCAGCGCCCCGGCAAGATGGGCGTTGACGCCGGCGATGGAGACCACGGCGTCGAGCGCTGCGATCTGCGCCGCCAGGCCGTCGAGATCCTGGAACACGTCGGGACCCGGGTTGGGGTGAAGATTGCTGACGCCAAGGCGGTGCAGGGCGGCGATCTCCTCGGCGACGGCGCCGTATTGCAGGCTGACGAACTGGATGGCGCGCTGGGCCAGCAGCGGTCCCCAGTCGAGCAGGCGGATCGACTTGCGCCCGCCGGTCTGCGGATTGCTCGAGGCCCAGGCGAGGCCGACCGCCGGCCGGCCGAGCGCGTCGAAACGCGCCCGGTACTCGGCCACCCGGGCGGGATCGGGCACCAGGTAGCCGCGGTGGGCCGGAAAATCCGCCTTGCGCCGGCGGAACAGGAGGGGCAGGCGCAGGGTCGAGCACTGCACGCTGGCCACCGGCTCGGCCGGGCTGGCGCGGGCGGCCACCTCAAGCCCTGGAAAGCTGCGCTGGAACAGCCCGGCAAAGCGCGGATCGCATTCCAGGATCACCGGGCCGGCGGCCCGTGCCGCCGCCTCCTTCACCAGCCCCGCCCCCAGCACCTCGTCGCCAACCCCGCTTTCGCCCCACAGCACCAGCTTGCCGCCAGCCGGCAGCGGCCTGCCGTCCCACAGGGCGGGGGCAAGGCGCGGGCCGCGCTGGGCGGCATTGGGCTGGCGCCAGGCAACGTCGTAGTGGCGGAAGCCCTCCTCCAGGTCGGTGCGCAGCAGATAGACCCATGAGCGCGTCCACAGCGCGCCGCGATTGCCGGGGTCGACCTTAAGGATGGCCTCGGCCTGCTCCAGGGCCTCGTCCATCATGCCGGCCTCGAAGAAGGCGGCGGACAGGTTGGCGCGGATGCCGGGATCGCCGGGGGCCAGGGTGAGCGCCAGCCGGTAGAGCCGGATCGCCGCCTGCTCCTTGCCGCGGCGCTGGAGGATGCCGGCGAGGTTGGCGAAGGCCGCCGGGGGGGCGAGCGCCAGCGCGGTCGCCACCATGTAGCAGCGGGCGGCGGCCGAGCGGTCGCCCTTGCCCTCGTAGAGGGTGCCGAGGGTGGTCCAGGCTGCCGCATGGCCGGGCCGCAGGCGCAGCGACCGCCGCACCAGCCGGCTC
>CAZEQG010000373.1:0-3695 GCA_964514295.1 uncultured Alphaproteobacteria bacterium | reverse complement strand
GTTGGCGGTGAAGGAGACGTTTTCGACGGGCGCGCCGCCGATCTCGGCGCGATCAGCGAAGGCGAGCGTGACCGGCCAGCCGCGCCGCATCGCCGCCAGCGCGCCGCCCACCTGTCGGTCCGGCCGTTCCTCGACGCGCTCTACCCACCCCCCGATCTCGGCGCCATCGCAGATGAGGTGACGGTGTGCCGCTGCGAGGGCGTCACCGCCGGCGGCCTGCGCGCGGTGGTCGCCCAGGGTGCGCGCGGCCCGAACCAGGCCAAGACCTTCACCCGGGCCGGCATGGGGCCCTGCCAGGGCCGGCTGTGCGGCTTGACGGCAACCGCCGTGATCGCCCGCGCGCTTGACCGCAGCCCGGCCGACACCGGCTTCTACCGCATCCGTCCGCCGCTGAAGCCGCTGACCTTGGGGGAACTGGCCTCGCTGCCCGGCGGGCTGGAGGTGGACGCCTAGCTCCGCTCCGGCGGCAGATAGGGCGGCGGGGGCGGGGGCTGGCGCGCGCGGTCGCCGAAGAACAGGCGGCGCAGCCAGGCAAAGGCCAGCGCGCCGGCCGCCAGTGTGGCGCCGACCAGGGCGGCGATCCAGGCGAAGCCCAGCACCAGGATCAGCAGCGCCAGCGCCACCGGCACCAGCAGGAAAAGGACCAACAGGGCCGCGCCCGGCCGCAGCAGGATCATGCGCATGGCTTCCAAGTGGCGCGCGAGGGGCTAGACTGCAAGAGGGCCGGCCGGCCTGCTTCGGGACGTGGGAGAAGAATGTGGCAAAGGGTCTTGGCGGCGGGCTGACGAACTATGGCGATGCCGGCTTTGCGGCCTATCTGCGCCGCTCCTTCGCGCGCTCCATGGGCTATTCGGGCGAGATGCTGCGCCGGCCGGTGGTCGGCATCACCTGGACCGCCAGCGGCTTCAACAACTGCCATCGCGGCGTGCCGGAACTGGTCGAGGCGGTGAAGCGCGGGGTGATCGCGGCCGGCGGGCTGCCGCTGGAATTTCCGGTGATCTCGCTGGGCGAGGTGTTCCTGACGCCGACCAGCCTGATGTTCCGCAACCTGATGGCGATGGACGTGGAGGAGATGATCCGCGCCCAGCCGATGGATTCGGTGGTGCTGGTCGGCGGCTGCGACAAGACCGTGCCGGCCCTGATGATGGGCGCGGCCTCGGCGGCCAAGCCCGCGATCCTGCTGGTGACCGGGCCGATGATGACCGGCCGCCACCGCGGCGAGCGGCTGGGCGCCTGTACCGACTGCCGGCGCTTCTGGGCGCAGTACCGCGCCGGCAAGGTCGATGAGGCCGGCATCGAGGCGGTGGAGGCGCGGCTTGCCACCACCGCCGGCACCTGCGCCGTGATGGGGACCGCCAGCACCATGGCGATCCTGGCCGAGACGCTGGGCCTGACCCTGCCCGGCACGGCCGCCATCCCGGCCGTGCATGCCGACCGCCTGCGCGCCGCCGAGGCGACCGGACGGCGCGCCGCCGAGATGGCCGAAGGCGGCCCCACCATCGAGCGCATCGTCACGCAAGCCTCGCTCGACAACGCCCTTGCCATGCTGCTGGCGGTCGGCGGATCGACCAATGCCGTGGTCCATCTCGCCGCCTTTGCCGGCCGGCTCGGCCTCAGGCTGGATTTCGACCGGCTGAACCGGATCAGCGACGAGACCCCGGTGCTGGTCGACCTGAAGCCCACCGGCGAGAACTACATGGAGGATTTCTTCGCCGCCGGCGGCGTGCCGGCGATGCTGCGCCGGCTGAAGGACCGCCTCGACCTGTCCGCCGCCACGGTGACCGGCGAAACCCTGGCTGACTGGATCGTCGATGACTGGTCCGACCCCGCCATCATCCGCCCGGTCGACGACCCGATCTCGGCGCAAGGCGGGCTGGTGGCGCTGTTCGGCAGCCTGGCGCCGAACGGCGCCATCCTGAAGCGGGCCGCCGCCGACCCGGCGATGTTCGAGCGCACCGGCCGGGCGGTGGTGTTCGAGTCCCTCGACGATCTCGCCCGCCGGATCGACGATCCCGATCTCGACGTCACGGCCGACGACTTCCTGGTGCTGAAGAATGCCGGGCCGCGCGCCTGCGGCATGCCGGAGGCCGGCTATCTGCCGATCCCGGCCAAGCTCGCCCGGGCCGGGGTGAAGGACATGGTGCGGCTGTCCGATGCCAGGATGAGCGGCACCGCCTTCGGCACCGTGATCCTGCACATCTCGCCCGAGGCGGCGGCGGGCGGCCCGCTGGCCTTCGTGCGCCAGGGCGACCTGATCCGCCTGTCGGTCAGGCAGCGGCGGCTCGACCTGCTGGTTGACGAGGCCGAGCTGGCCCGCCGCCGCCAGGGCTTCAGCCCGCCGGTGCTGATATCTGGCGATCGCGGCTGGGCGAAGCTCTACCGCGAGCAGGTCACCCAGGCCGAGGATGGCTGCGACCTCGCCTTCCTGCGCCGGCAGCCGTAAGCGGCGGGGCGGTCAGGGATAGCTTTCGGTCATCCTGGCGGCATAGCCGCCTTGGCCGTCGAAGGCCACGGTCCAGGTGGCGCGCGGGCCGCAGCGCTCATAGGTCCACAGCTCCTCCCAGGCAGCCGGCGCCGATGGGGCCGGCGCCGATGGAGTGGTGGCCAGCCGGGTGTAGAGCAGGGTGGGGCGCGGGCAGCCGGCGGTTGCCGCCTGGCGCTGCAGATCGGCCGCCACCGCCTGCTGGAGCGCCAGCGGCGCCCGGGTCTGGCCGGGCACCGTCGGCTCCAGGCGCGGCAGCCGGCCGGGCTGGGCGGTGGCCCGCAGATTGACGTGCATGCGCACCCCGCAGGCCGATACCTCGTGCTTTTCCATCCAGCTTCCCGCCATCGGCCAGCGCGGCCCGAAACGCGGCGGTGCGATCACCTCGGTGATCGCCACATGCATGGGGTCGATCTCGTCGCAGCCCATGCGCAGCCGCATGACCTCGCGGAACACCGCGCCGAAGCCGTGCCGGCCATATTCCGCATCGGCCATCAGCGCCACCAGCCGCGCCCGTTCCGCCGCCGGGTCTGCGGCGTCGGCGGGGGCCTGGGCGAGCAGCAGAAGGAGCGATGCGACAGCCGCTTCCATCGCCGAAGTTTGCGCTATGTTCCCCAGCGATGACAAGCCTGCCGCCGCTGTTCGCCGACTGGTTCACCGACCAGGGCTGGGTACCGCACCCGCACCAGCTCGCCCTGCTGGCAGCGGCGCGGGCCGGGCGTTCGGCGCTGCTGGTGGCGCCGACCGGCGGGGGCAAGACGCTGGCCGGCTTCCTGCCCAGCCTGGTCGAGCTGGCGGAGCGCCCGCGTCCGGGGCTGCACACGCTCTATGTCAGCCCGCTGAAGGCGCTGGCCGTCGACATCGCCCGCAACCTGCAGGCGCCGGTGGCCGGCATGGGGCTTGCCATCACCGCAGAAACGCGCACCGGCGACACGCCGGCCGCCAAGCGCCAGCGCCAGCGGCGCGTCGTGATAGGACAGCAGCAGGGCCAGGCTCTGCGGCACCGCCCAACCTGCTGATGACGACGCCGGAGAGCCTGGCCCTGCTGCTGTCCTATCACGACGCGCCGCAGGTCTTCGCCGGGCTCGCCACGGTGGTGGTGGACGAGCTGCACGCGCTGGCCGGCGGCAAGCGGGGCGACCTCCTGGCCCTGGGGCTGGAGCGGCTGGCGGTGCTGGCGCCGGGCCTGCGCCGGGTCGGCCTGTCGGCGACG
>CAZEQG010000372.1:0-3705 GCA_964514295.1 uncultured Alphaproteobacteria bacterium | reverse complement strand
CACCGCGATGCCGCCGGCCGTTGCATGGGTGGTCACGCCGGCTGCCGCCAGCACCGCCCGTGCCGCCGCCAGGTCGGCGACGGTGACGGCGAGGCCGAGCACGAAAGGGCCTTCCGCGGCGAGCCCGGCGTAGACGCCGCGGTCGAGCCAGGGGTGGCGGGCTGCGACCTGCGCCGGCGTCACGAAGCGGATCGGCGTGTTGCCGGTATCCACTGTGGCACTGCCATCGGGATGGTTCACGACCGACTTCAGGAACGCCCGGTAAGGCGCTGCCACGGCGTGCGGTTCGCTGCAGCACACCAGCAGCTCGGCTAGGGCGGTCGCGGTATTGTCATGGCGCTGGAGCGAGGGCAGCCAGACGGCGTCCCGCGTCAGGTGGCCGCAGACGAACATGCCGGCCCCGGGCGTTGCCTCCAGCGGCAGCTTGGTGACCACGAAGGCGGCCTCCGTGCGCCCGCCCCCCGGCAGGTCGACAGGACGGCTGAAGCGCACCGGGTCGCCGGCGGCAATGCCGTGGGCGCGCAGCTCGGCGGCCGCCTGCTCGGCGTCGTCCGTACGCAGCGCGATGCCCGTCAGCCCCTCCCGCCGCGCCAGGAAATCGCGCCAGCGCTGGTTCTCGGGCGTCGGGGCGACGACGCCCAGGATCTCGAAATAGTCCTCGCCCAGCATGATGGTGTGGTTGCCGGTTCCCATATGCGCGCTGTGATGGGCGCGTGGCGCCAGGGTGAAGCCGAGCCTGCGGTAGGTTGCCTCGGCGCTGTCGAGGTCGCGGACCAGGATGACGCAGTGATCGATGCCGGTGACGTGCTCAAGCATGGCGGACCTGTATGGTGGCGGATGGCGCGGCCGATCCTAGACGGTTACGCTGCCGCCGCCAGCATGTTGCGGCAGACGGGCGGGTTGCGGAGGGTCGGGATGCGGCGCGAGGTGTTCCATGACGGTACCGAGGTGTCCCCCGGCTATTCCCGGGCGGTGCGCGTCGGCCCGCAGGTGTTTGTGGCCGGCACCACCAGCCTTGATGCGGCCGGAAAGCCCCGCGGCAGCAGCGTTTACGAGCAGGCATGCATCTGCTTCGACAAGATCGAGGCGGCGCTGGCCACTGCCGGGGCGGCGCCCCGCCATGTCGTGCGGCTGGTGATCTATGTCACCGACATCGCTTCGGCCGGCGAAGTGACGCGGGCGCTCGCCGAACGCTATGGCGGCATCGATCCGGCAGCCACCTTGCTGGCGGTGTCGGCGCTGGTGGACCCGGCACTGCGGATCGAGATCGCCGCCGATGCGGTGGTCACGCCGGAGGGCTGACGACCCCCTTTTCAGCCTGCCCCCGCGTGCTATCCTTCCCGTAGAAGGAATGGGGAAATACTCGCAGGCGAGGTGACGCGGGGTGTCGGACCTGCACGACGTGCATTATGAATCGCTACGCCGCCGCATGGTCGAGCAGATCGCCTCGCTTGTTCTTGGCGCATCGGAATCCCTCGGCAAGACAAGCCTTTCAGAACGTGTGATGCGGGCCGTCGGCCGGGTGCCGCGCCACCTGTTCGTGCCCGAGGAGCTGACGATCCTGGCCTATGTCGACGCGCCGCTGCCGATTGGCTTCGGCAAGTCGATCTCACAACCCTTCATGGTGGCCCTGCTGGCCGATCTTCTGGCCGTCGAGCCGGGCCAGCGTGTGCTGGAGGTCGGCACCGGCCTGGGCTATCAGGCCGCCATACTGGCCGAGCTGGGAGCCGACGTGTTCACGGTCGAGATCATCGCCGAGCTGTCGGCGGGCGCCCAGCGCCGGCTGGCCGACCTCGGCTATGACAGCATCAGCTATCGCATCGGCGACGGGGCGCGCGGCTGGCCGGAGATGGCGCCCTTCGACCGGATCCTGGTGACGGCGGCCCCCGAGAGCTTCCCGGCCTCCCTTATGGGCCAGCTCGGGCCCGGCGGCCGGCTGATCGTGCCGGTTGGCCCGCCCGACCGGCAGACGCTGCTGGCGGCCTGGCACGACGCCGAGGGCCGCGTGGTCACCCATGACGTCCTGCCGGTGCGCTTCTCCCGCATGGTGGTGGCCCATTAGTCCCGCCAGCCGAGCAGCCCCAGCCGCTCGCGCAAGGCAAAGCGCCCGACCATCAGGATCGCGGCGACCAGCAGGCCGGCGGCAAGCCCGATCCAGATCCCCAGGCCGCCCCAGCCGGCCCGGAACCCCAGCCATACGGCGACGGTGAAGCCGACCGCCCAATAGCCGATCAGGGCATTGACCATCGGCACCGTGGTGTCTTTCAGGCCGCGCAGCGCCCCGGCGCCGATCGCCTGGGCCCCGTCGACCACCTGGAACACGGCCGCGCAGTACAGGAAGATCACGGCATGCTCGACCGCGGCTGCCGACAGCGGGTCGCCGGCCGACAGCAGCAGCTCCGCCAGGGGCCGCGCGAACAGCCAGATGCCGAGCGCCATCACCCCCATGAAGGCGATGCCGAGCGCCAGCGCGGTCCAGCCGGCACGGGTCACGGCGGCGCGGTCGCGCTGGCCGACCGCCCAGCCGACCCGGACCGTCGCCGCCTGCGACAGGCCATAGGGCACCATGAAGGTGCAGGAGGCGATCTGGATCGCCATCTGGTGCGCCGCCAGCTCGGCCGTGCCGATCAGGCCCATCAGGAAGGCGGCGCTGATGAACAGCCCCGCCTCCAGCAGCATGGTGGCGCTCAGCGGCAGGCCGAGGCGGAACACCTCCCCGAGGCGCGGCCAGTCGGCCCGCCAGAATCGGCCGAACACCTGCCAGCGGCCGAGCCGCCGGTCGGCGACCAGCCAGCCCGCCAGGATGGCGCACATCAGCAGGTTCGACAGCGTGCTGGAGATGCCGGCGCCAACCAGCCCCAGCGCCGGCATGCCGAGATTGCCGAACATGAACACCCAGTTGGTGAAGGCATTGCTGGCGATCGCCACCACCGTTGCCACCAGCGCCGGTGTCGGCCGGTCGATCGCGGCGATGAAGCTGCGCAGGGTGAAGAACCACAGGGTGGGGATGAACCCCGGCGACAGCATCGCCAGATACTCGCCCGCCGCCACGGCCAGGGCCGGGTCCTGGCCACTCCAGGCCAGCAGGTCCGCCGTCTGCGTCAGGGCCATAACCGACGGCAGGCCCAGGATCACGCAGGCCCACAGCCCCTGCCGCAGGGTGCGCCGGCTGTCGCGGATCACCCGCCGGCGGGCGCCCACCACCTGGGCGACCATCGGAGAGACGGCGACGGTCGGCCCGAAGCACAGCACCAGCACCACCATGTAGGCGCCCACGCCGAGCGCGCCAGCCGCCAGCGCCTCGGCCCCCAGCCACCCCATCATCACCACATCGGTGGTCAGGATCGCCATCTGGGCGAGGTTGGTCAGGGCCAGCGGCAGGCCGAGCGCCAGGGTAGCCCGCGCTTCGGCCAGCCAGCGCCCGCCGTCGCCGGTGCCATCGATCGCCATTGTCGTCATCGCGGGGTTCTAGCGCCCGGCGGCGGCCGGCGCCAGATCGCCGGCACGAGAAGATCTCAGCCCAGCAGCTTGGGATTGTTCACTTTCAGGGCGGCGGTCACGGCCGTGCGAAGGGCGGCATGGGTGGTGCTGAAGGTCGGCTCCCGGTCATGCGCGCCGGCCCGGATGGCGGCCACCAGGGCGGCCGCGTCGCTGGCCGGCGTGGCCGCCGCCTGCAGGCTGCGCTGGCCGATGGCGATGGCGCTG
>CAZEQG010000371.1:0-3708 GCA_964514295.1 uncultured Alphaproteobacteria bacterium | reverse complement strand
TGGCGGCCAGGGCGCGGCCGAGCTGGTGATCGATCAGGCGGCAACGCCGCTGGAGGCGGTGGACCGTGCCAACCAGCGCCTGAAGGCGACGCTCACCATCGGCAGCCGGCTGGCCCTGCGCCAGGCCGGCAGGGAGCTGGCCGCCTGGCCGATCGAGGTGGTGCCGGACCGGGCGCCGACGGCCGAGTTCCGCACCGCCCCCGCCCGCACCGAGCGGGCGGCCCTCAAGCTCGACTACCTGGCCGAGGACGATTTCGGCGTCGAGAGCGTCGCCGCCGCCATCCGGCGCCGCGAATCGACCGAGCCGGATTCCGCCCTCGCCAAGGACGAGGAGGTGATCACCATCCCGCTGCCGCTGCCCGGCATCGCGCTGAAGAAGGCCGAGGCGGCGAGCTTCCACGACCTCACCGCCCATCGCTGGGCCGGGCTGCCGGTGGAGATCCGCATCCTTGCCCGCGATGCGCTGGACCAGCAGGGCTCGACCGAGGCCTTCGTGACCACCCTGCCCGAGCGGGTGTTCCAGCACCCGGTCGCGCGCGCCATCGTCGAGCAGCGCAAGCAGCTCACCCTCGCGCCCGAGGAGCGCCGGCCGGTGGCCGACGCGCTGAACGACATCCACGCCCGGCCCGACCGCTACCGCAACGACACCACCGCCTTCCTGACCCTGCGCGCGGCCATCGCCCGGCTGCACATGGACCAGCGGCCCGAGGCGGTGGCGGAGATCCAGCAGATGCTGTGGGAGGTGGCGCTGCGCATCGAGGAGGGGGAGGTGGCGAGCGCGCTGCGCGAGCTGCGCGAGATCGAGCGCGCCCTCCAGGAGGCCCTGGCGCGCGATGCGCCGGACGAGGAGATCCAGCGCCTGATCGACCAGCTCCAGGCCGCCATGGACAAGTATCTGGAGGCGATGGCCGAGCAGATGAAGGAGGCGATGCGCCGCGGCGACGAGCTGCCGCAGATCGACCCCAACCAGATGATGCAGCGCCAGGACCTGCAGAAGATGCTGGACCAGCTCCGCGATGCCGCCCGCCAGGGGGCCAAGGAGCGGGCCAAGGACATGCTGTCCCGCCTGCAGGAGATGATGGAGAACCTGCGCGCCGGCGTGCAGCAGCAGCAGCAGAACGCCCGCCAGCAGCAGCAGAACCGGATGATGCAGGAACTGCGCGACCTGACGCAGCGCCAGGAGCAGCTCCTCGACCAGACCTTCGGCATGATGCGCCAGCAGCAGCAACAGCAGGGCCAGGGCCAGCAGCCGCAGCGCGGCCAGCGCGGCATGCGCGGCCAGAGCGAGCGCGGCCAGTCGCAGATGCAGCCGGGCGGCCAGGGCCGGGCCCAGGGCGAGGCCGGCGAGATGATGTCCGCGGCCGAGGGGGCGGAGCTGCAGGAGGCGCTGCGCCGCGCACTCGGCGACATGATGCGCCAGCTCGGCGAGATGGGCGACATCCCCGACCCGCTGGGCCGGGCCGAGCGGGCGATGCGCGAATCCTCCCAGCAGCTCGGTCGCGGCCAGCCCGGACAGGCGGTCGATCCGCAGACCGAGGCGCTGGACCAGCTCCAGCAGGGCGCGCGCGACCTCGCCGAACAGATGCGCCAGCAGATGCAGATGGGCCAGCAGCAGGGCGACCAGGGCGAGCCCCCCGGCGGCCAGCAGCGCCAGAACGCCAACAACCGCGATCCGCTCGGCCGGCCGGTGCCCAACAGCGGCTCGGTCGACACCGGCGACGTGAACGTGCCGGAGCAGGCCGACATGCAGCGCGCCCGGGAGATCTTCGACGAGCTGCGGCGCCGCGCCGCCGATCCGGCGCGGCCCAGCGAGGAACGCGACTACCTGGACCGCCTGCTCAAGCGCTTCTGAGCGCCCGCCCCCGGGGCGGGACGCCTATGACGCCTTCAGCGCCTTCATGGTGGCGACATTGAAGTAGCGCTGGTCGGTCATGCTGTCGGGCAGCAGCCCGCCCTTGAAGGCGCGGCAGAGGTCGCGGATCGCCTCCTCCACCGTGTGGCGGGGGCGGAAGCCCATGACCTCGGCCACCCGGTCGGAATTCACGTGATAGGAACGCAGGTCGTTGGTCGGCTCGACCACGATCGGCACTTCCGGGCGGTCGGGGAATTCCTGCGCCACCACCTCGCGCACCCTTTCGGCGATGGCCATGATGGAGAGGTTCTCGTAGCCGATGTTGAAGGTCTGCCCCGCCACCTTCGCGTCGGGCGCCTCCAGGAACAGGCGGTAGGCGTCGCACATGTCGGCGATGTGCAGGTTGGGGCGGAGCTGGCTGCCGCCGAACACGCGGATGCGGCCATTGTTGACCGCGTGGTTGGTGAGGATGTTGACCGACAGGTCCAGGCGCTGGCGGGGGCTGAAGCCGCACACCGTGGCCGGCCGCAGGGTGACGCAGACGAAGCCGGCCGACTGGTGGCGCCACAGGATCTCCTCGCAATCCAGCTTGAAGCGGCTGTAGAGGGTCAGCGGGTTCTTCGGGTGCTCCTCGGTCACGTCCGGCGCGTCCGAGACGCCATAGACCGAGCTGGAGGAGGCGTAGATGAAGCGCTTCACGCCGGCCGCCTTGGCCGCCTTCACCATCGGCTCGAAGGCATCGAGGTTGATGGTCTTGCTCAGGGCCTCGTCCAGCTCGAAGCTGGGATCGTTGGAGATGCAGGCGAGGTGGATCACCTGGTCCACGCCCTCGAAGGCCGCGGCCAGCTTCGCGGTGTCGCGGATGTCGCCGGGGATCACCCGCAGGCCCGGCACCGGCGGCAGATGGTCGTGCCCGTAATACATGATGTCGTAGACGCTGACGCGGTAGCCCGCCTGCAACAGGCGCGGGGTCAGCAGGGCACCGACATAGCCGGCGCCGCCGGTGATCAGCACATGGGTCACGGGTCGCGATCCTCGGAAGCCGAAGGGAAGGGGCGGAGGGCGCTCTGATCCCATGCCGGCCCGCCGGCCGCAAGCCCCGCGGTCTACGCCCCCCTCAATCGAGGATGGCGGCGACCCGGCGATCGAAGGCGGCGATCAGCGGATCGATGGCCCCGGCCAGGGCCGGGCCGAGCGGCAGGCCGGCGATGCGCGCCGGCGTCAGCTTGCGGCCATAGGAGAAGCGCCAGCGCTCCAGCCGCAGCACGGCGGCGGCCTGATAGAACAGGGCGAGCGGCAGGGCCGGGTCACGGGCGGCCAGGACCAGGCAGTCGTCGTTCACGCCGGCCGCCTCGCGCTGCACGAAGGCGGCGCCGATCGAGCCGGTCTGGGCCACCGTCAGCACCGGCGGGGCGATCAGCGCCGCGAAATCCAGCCAGCCATAGCAGCCATTGTAGCCCTCGCCGGGGGAGATCACCAGGGCCGGCCCGGGATCGAGCCCCTCCCGGCTGTGCAGTGCCTTCTGGCCGTAGAACAGGCTGAAGGCCGCCCCCAGGCTGCCGGTGGCGGTGGCGGCAAGGCCAGCCAAGCGCCGGCGGGACGGGCTGACCATCGCCGGATAGGACCGGGCCACCAGCAGGCCCGCCGCCAGCGCCTGGCGCTGCGCCAGGACCTGGCGGCGATAGCGGGCGTAGAAGGCGAGCTGCTGGTCGAGCAGCAGTTCCACCTCCGCCAGCACCGCCTCGGGCCCGGGCGCGGCGGCGGGCAGATGCGCCCCCGCCGCCCATTCCGCCCCCTAAATGTCGGCGCGCAGCGCCGGGCGTGGCCCATCGACCACCACTGGGTCGGAAAGCCGC
>CAZEQG010000370.1:0-3742 GCA_964514295.1 uncultured Alphaproteobacteria bacterium | reverse complement strand
CGCCACCGCCGAGGCCCGCCAGGCCGAGGAGTTCCGCCGCCGCGTGGGCCAGGATCTGGACGCCCTGCGCCGGCTGGCCGAGACCGATCCGCTGACCGGGCTGCTGAACCGCCGCGCCTTCCTGGGCGAGGCCGAACAGGTGCTGGCGCTGCAGCGCGGGCAGGGCGGGCCGGCGGTGGCGGTGCTGATGGTGGACATCGACCACTTCAAGCGGGTGAACGATGTGCATGGCCATGCCGCCGGCGATCAGGCGATCCGCACGGTTGGCCAGGTGATCCACAGCAAGGTGCGCGAGTCCGACCGCGTAGCCCGCTTCGGCGGCGAGGAATTCGTGGTGTTGATGCGCGACGCGGACGAAGCCGGCGCGGTGGGGCTGGCCGAACGCATGCGCCTGGCGATCGCCGGCACGCCGATCATCGCCGGCGGTGCCGTCCTTCACGTCACCGCCAGTATCGGCCTGGCGCTGGCGAGTGGCGAGGACCGCGACATCGAGGACTTGATCGCCCGCGCCGACCGCGCGCTCTACGGCGCGAAGTCGGCCGGGCGGAACCGGGTGGCCAGTGCCGCCGCCCCGACGGTGCGGGGGGCGGCCTGAGGGGGGCGGCCTGAGGGGGGCGGCGTCAGTCGTCGCCGGCGAGGAAGTCGTCGGCCGAGATCTTGGTCGCGCTGACGCCGAGCAGGACGATCTTGGGCCCTGAGGAGCCGGCGATCACGGCGTTGCCGCTGGCGTCCTGGCCGAGGGTGACTTGCGCGAAGGACAGGCCGGCAAGCTGGATGCGGTCGCTGCCATCCTGGAAGTCCAGGATGTAGTCGACCTCGCCGGTCAGCGCGATGGTGGGATAGGCGGCGACGGTGGCGGTGGTGGTGTCGGGCTCGTGGTCGGGGTCGGCCTCGCGCCCGGTCGCGGACGCCGTCATGCGCTCGAAGACGAACAGGTCGCCCCCGGCGCCGCCGCTGAGGCTGTCATTGCCGCCCTCGCCGGTCAGCGTGTCGCTGCCGTCGCCGCCGATCAGCAGGTCGTTGCCATCGCCGCCGCGCAGCGTGTCGTCGCCGAGCCCGCCATGGAGCGTGTCGTTCCCCTGGTTGCCGTGCAGCCGGTCGGCCCCATAATTGCCATAGACCAGGTCGTCGCCCTGGCCGCCATAGATCGAATCGGCATCCTGGCCGCCATAGGCGGTGTCGCTGCCCTGGTTGCCATAGATCAGGTCCAGGTTCTGGTTGCCGTAGACGATGTCGCTGTCGGCGCCGCCGATCACCGTGTCGTTGCCGATTTCGCCATAGAGCCGGTCGTTGCCGCCGGCCGACTGCACGGTGTCGTCGCCGGCCCCGCCGCGCAGCGTGTCGTCATCCGCGCCGAGGAAGAAATACTGGTTGCCGCTGTCGCCGACCACGCTCTGCGACCCGGTGCCGCCGGTCACCGTGACCGCGCCGCGGATCGAGGCGAACTCGACGTCCTGCAGCATCAGGGTGGAGCCCGAAGGCAGGCTGCGGGCGTCGATCACGAAGGCTTCGTAGAGCGTGCTGGAGCTGTCGGCACGGCCGAGGACGTTGATCGTGGTGCCGGTGGAAAAGGTGCTGGTGACCACGGGCACGAAGGTGGTGACCACCACCTGGCCGGTGCTGGGAAGCTCGTTGAGGAAGCTGGAGCCGACCCCGGTCATGCTGGACTGGTCGTCCGGCGTGTCGGTGGTCACCCGCTGGATCGCCCTGACCAGATCGTCCAGCGACTGGCTGGGGCTCTCGCGGTTGTTCTCCACGATGGTCTCGCCGCCGGCGCCGACCGGCAGCTGGAGCGTTATCGCCGAGGTGCCGTCCTGGTCCTGCACCAGGTTGAGATCGGCGACCGAGTTGCCGCCGACCTGCTCGTTCCGGCCCGCGCTGACGGTGGGGATGGTCACCACCACCGACTGCGAGCCATCGCTGTTGGTCTGGTTCTGGGCGCTGACCTCGACGCCGTCGGTGGTGCCGGTGGTCACCGACACCGGGGAGGGCGGCGGCGACGGATTGGCAGGATCGCTTGCCGCCGGCGCCGGCACCGGGGCCGTCACCGATGGCGGCGGCGGACCGTCTGCAGGCGGCGGCGTGGCGGGCGGCGGTGGTGGTGGGGCGTCGGCGACCACCACGCCGTTCGATACCGCGACTTTCGACAGGCTGGTGATGCCGGTCAGCTTGATCGTCACGTCGGCGCTGTCGCCGGTGGCGTCGTTCAGATAGAGGGTCGAGGTGACGGTGTCGAACTGGGCGGAACTGGCGGTCATGCCGGTGCCGCTGCCGGCCGTGACCGCGCCGGTCAGGGTCACCCCGCTGAACTGGATGCTGTCGCCGGACGTCCAGTCGGCAATGGTCTCGGTGCCGGACTCGCCGGAGCCGAACACAAACAGATCGTTGCCATCACCGCCCGAGAGCACATCGTTCGCGTCTCCGCCCCTCAGGGTGTCGTTGCCACTCCCGCCCAGCAGCGTGTCGTTGCCGTCGCCGCCCGACAGACTGTCGTCGCCGGCATCCCCGACCAGGCTGTCCAAGCCGCCGCTGCTCAGCAGCGTGTCGTTGCCCTCGCCACCCGACAGCGTGTCATTGCCGTCGCCGCCCGCCAGACTGTCGCTGCCGGCCTCGCCGAACAGGCCGTCAAAGCCGTCGCTGCCCAACAGCGTGTCGTTGCCGGCGCCACCCGACAGGGTGTCGTTGTTCGACCCGCCGTCCATGGCATCGTTGCCGTTGTCGCCCGAGAGCCGATCGTTGCCGTTCTCGCCATAAAGGGTGTCGTTGCCATCCCCACCCACGAGGATTTCGTTGCCGTTGCCGCCCGCCAGACTGTCGTCGCCGGCCTCGCCGAGCAGGGTGTCCTGGCCGTCGCCGCCCAACAGCGTGTCGTTGCCGGCACCGCCGGACAGGGTGTCGCTGTCCGCCCCGCCGTCCAGGGAATCGTCGCCGGCGTCGCCCGAGAGGTGATCGTTGCCGGCCTCGCCAGAAAGGGTGTCGTTGCCGTCGCCACCCACCAGGGTTTCGTTGCCGTCGCCGCCCGCCAGACTGTCGTCGCCGGCCTCGCCGAGCAGGGTGTCCTGGCCGTCGCCGCCCAACAGCGTGTCGTTGCCGGCACCGCCGGACAGGGTGTCGCTGTCCGCCCCGCCGTCCAGGGAATCGTCGCCGGCGTCGCCCGAGAGCCGATCGTTCCCGGCCTCGCCAAATACGGTGTCGTTGCCGGTGCCGCCGCTGTGATCGCCCCAAACGATGTCGTTGCCGGTGCCGCCATATATCAGGTCATTGCCGTTGGTGGCGTTGCCATCCCCCAGCAGCAGGTCATCGCCGGCCTCGCCGTAGACCGTGTCGTTGCCGCCAAACCCGGCGATGCTGTCGTTGCCATCCCCGCCATAGACCAGGTCATTGCCGGCCATGGCCGACAGGATATCGTTGCCTGCGCCGCCGCTGATCGTGTCGTTGCCGCTGCCGCCGACGACCGAATCATTGCCGTCCAGCGCGGAAATGACGTCGTTGTCGGAATTCGCGTCGTTCGCCCCGGAGGATGTCTGGGTGCTGTCGATGGTATCGTCGCCGGCGGTGCCGGTGATGGTGTCGTTGCCGGCCGACTCGTCGTAGATCGCCAATGCGCCGCGGAACCCGGCTGTGGCGCTGTCGGCGAAGGGCAGCGTCGCCAGGCCGTCCAGCGCCCAGCCGCCGCCCGGCACATTGCCGATCACGCCGCGCGAGGCGGCCACGCGGGCGCCGGTCAGCCGCGCCAGGCCTT
>CAZEQG010000369.1:0-3749 GCA_964514295.1 uncultured Alphaproteobacteria bacterium | reverse complement strand
ACGTTCTCGCGCTTCAGCGCCTCCTCGATCGTCGGCAGGGCCGTCGCGTCGCGCGAGCGGAACACGGCCTGGGCCGCCTGGGCGCGGCGGACGGGATCGGCCGACAGCAGGGTGAGGTTGCCGAGGGCCGCCTCTACGGCGCGGCGGACCCGGTTGTTCAGCCGCACCAGCTTCAGCGCGGCTGCGTCGGGGCTGGCGGCGGCACCGGTCGCGGCTTCGGTCAGCGTGCCGTCGGGCGTGCGCAGGAAGACCGGGCCGGCCGGCGGCAGGAAGAACAGCCGGCCATCGCGCACCGCCTGCACCACCTCCAGCGCGCGGGGATCACCGCTGGCGGCGATCTCGACCAGGGCGCGCTCGGTCTCGCTGAAGCTGTCGGCCGTCAGGCGGGCAAGGGCGGTTGGCAGATCCTGGGCCCGCGTCGGCAGGGACAGGGCGCAGATGACGATCGCGAGGACTGCCAGCAGGCCGCGTCGGCAAGGCATCGGGCGCTCCAGGTGGCGGAACGGGCAAGTGGCGCCCCGCGCGACGCGGACCCGGCGGAGGAGGGCCGGGAGCGCGCGCGGGGGCCGTCGGCTCAGGCGGTCAGGCGCCGCACTTGCCGGTCTTGGTGTTGAAGTTGCCGCACTTCAGGTCCTTCCAGTCGGCCTTCAGATCCTTGGAGTCCGGCAGGAAGTCCGACCATTCGTCGCCGGGCACCAGGCCGTCGGTCTTCCAGACCACGTCGAACTGGCCGTCGGCCTTGATCTCGCCGATGAACACCGGCTTGGTGATGTGGTGGTTGGGCAGCATCTCGGAGATGCCGCCGGTGAGGTTCGGCACCTTCACGCCGATGATGCTGTCGATCACCTTGTCGGGGTCGACCGTGCCGGCCTTCTTCACCGCCTCGACCCACATGTTGAAGCCGATCACATGGGCTTCCATCGGGTCGTTGGTCACCCGCTTGGGGTCCTTGATGAACGTCTTCCACTTGGCGATGAATTCCTTGTTCACCGGCGTGTCGATCGACTGGAAGTAGTTCCAGGCGGCGAGATGGCCGAGCAGCGGCTTGGTGTCGATGCCCGCCAGCTCCTCCTCGCCCACCGAGAAGGCGACGACCGGGATGTCGGTCGCCTTCACGCCCTGATTGCCCAGCTCCTTGTAGAAGGGCACGTTGGCATCGCCGTTGATGGTGGAGACCACGGCGGTCTTCTTGCCGGCGCTGCCGAACTTCTTGATGTCGGCCACGATCGTCTGCCAGTCGGAATGCCCGAACGGCGTGTAGTTGATCATGATGTCTTCCGGCTTCACACCCTTGGCCAGAAGATAGGCTTCCAGGATCTTGTTGGTCGTGCGCGGGTACACGTAATCGGTGCCCGCCAGCACCCAGCGCTCAACCTTCTCTTCCTTGGCCAGATAGTCGACCGCCGGGATCGCCTGCTGGTTCGGGGCGGCGCCGGTGTAGAAGACGTTGCGCTCGCTCTCCTCGCCCTCGTACTGCACGGGGTAGAACAGGATATTGTTCAGTTCCTTGAAGACCGGCAGCACGGACTTGCGCGACACCGAGGTCCAGCAGCCGAACACCGCCGACACCTTCTCCTTGGTGATCAGCTCGCGCGCCTTCTCGGCAAACAGCGGCCAGTTGGAGGCGGGGTCGACGACCACGGCCTCCAGCTTCTTGCCCAGCAGGCCGCCCTTCTTGTTCTGCTCGTCGATCAGCATCAGCATGACGTCCTTCAGCGTCGTCTCGCTGATCGCCATGGTGCCCGACAGGGAATGCAGGATGCCGACCTTGATGGTGTCCTGCGCCAGCGCCGGGGCGGCCGCCCCCAGTGCCAGGAGGCCGGTCGCCGCGGCGGCCATCCCGAGCAGGCTGCGCCGCGTTGCGGCATACAGTCGATGTTGCATTTGCGAAGCCCTTCCCTCGAATTCCTCGATCCCGAGCGGACCGCATTCCGCCAATCAGCAAGCGGCATGCCACCCGGGCGGCACGGTGCCTTCGACCATTGGCGGGCAGATTCTGCCGCACCGCAAAACGGCAAAAGGGCGATGCGATGTGCAGCGCAAGGTCAATTCCTGGGCAGCCGGCGCAGTGCCGGGACCCAAGGCAGCCCGGCGCCACCCGCCAGGACCGCCGGTCGCCACAGCGGAATGGCGCGCCGCCGCCACTTGGCGCGCGTGGGCGATGGCGGGCCGCATCCGGTTGCATGCTCATTTTTTCGGCGCAGGGAGAAACTGCATCAGTCATGAGCAGAATTTTGCCTCATGCATGCAATCTGCATTATCCGCCGGCGCCGGCTTGTTGCGGGAGACGAAATTCTGGCGGTTTTTCAGTCCACTATGCCATTCCTGCGAAGTGGCATGGGCGATGCGTCGGCACCGGAGGACATGAGCCCGGCGAGGGCAGGCATCCCGCCTGCACCGGCCCCGCCGCGACCTGGAGGACCCGCCCATGGATGTGAACGACCCCGCCACCCGCACCGCCGTGTGGCAGCAGTTCGAGCGCTACGAGGCCGCACTGGTCGGCAACGACGTGCCGGTGCTCGACGCGCTGTTCTGGAACAGCCCGCACACCATCCGCTATGGCGCCGGCGAGAACCTCTACGGCCATGCCGAGATCAGCGGCTTCCGCGCCGCCCGCTCGCCGGTCGGCCTCTCCCGGCGGCTGGAACGCACGGTGATCACCAGCTTCGGGCCCGACATGGCCACCGCCTGCACCCTGTTCCGCCGCGATTCGGCACCGGGCAAGGTCGGCCGGCAGAGCCAGGTGTGGGTCAGGCTGGAGGAAGGCTGGCGCGTGGTCGCCGCCCATGTCAGCGTGATCCCGGGCTGAGCGGCCGGGCATGACCGGCCGCGCTGCCGGTGCTATGTAGCCGGGCCATGGCATCGCTCACCGCATCCCCCGCCCCGCCGCCGCCGCGCACCCGCACCGAGGCGCTGCGCCGCCAGATCGCCGACGAGATCGTCAGCGGCGCCCTGCGCCCCGGCACGCCGCTCGACGAGATGGACCTCGCCCGCCGCTTCGGCGTGTCACGCACCCCGGTGCGGGAGGCGATCCGGCTGCTCACCGCCTCGGGGCTGGTGGAGACCCGCGCCCATCGCGGCGCCTCGGTCGCCCATCCGGCACCCGAGCGCCTGTCGGACATGTTTCAGGCCATGGCCGAGCTGGAGGGGCTGTGCGCCGGGCTGGCCGCGATCCGGATGACGCCGCGCGAAAGGCGGGAGCTGGAGATGCTGCACCGCGACATGGCCGGCCTCGCCCGCCGCGACGATCCCGACCGCTACAACGCCATGAACGAGGTGTTCCACGGCGCCATCTATGCCGGCGCGCACAACGACTACCTGGCCGAAATGACGCTGCAGACGCGCACCCGCGTGTCGCCCTTCCGGCGCGCCCAGTTCCGGGCCAGCGGCCGCACCAGCCTGTCGCACGCCGAGCACGAGGCGGTGGTCCAGGCGATCCAGCGCGGCGACCGGGAGGCGGCCGCCAGCGCCATGCGCGACCACATCGATATCGTGCGCGACGCCTATGTCCGCTATGTCGAGGCGGTGTAGGCCCGCCAGCCCCCGAAGGCGGTGACGTCGCGGGCGCCTTGCGTGGCCTGCGCCTCCACCAGGAAGCCCTTGACCGCGCCGCCATCGGCCAGCCCCAGGGTGCCGATGCCGAGCGGTGCCGGGATGGCGGCCACGAAGCGGGCGAAGGCCGCCTCCGGCAGTGCCCAGACCTCCAGCTCGATCTCCCCGCCCTGGCCGGCGCCGACGCGCAGCAGGCC
>CAZEQG010000368.1:0-3749 GCA_964514295.1 uncultured Alphaproteobacteria bacterium | reverse complement strand
GGGCCATGGCAAAGCCGCAGGCCAGCAGCAGCCCGACCGCCGCCAGGGCCAGCATGCTGTCGCGCCAGCCAAAGGCGGCGACGGCGCGTTCCAGCGGCGCCTGGCCGCCGATCGCGCCCAGCATGCCGAAAAGCTGGACGATGCCGCCATAGCGGCTGAAATGGCGTGGCGGCAGCAGCAGGGCGGTGACCGTGAGGGCGCCGACGAAGCTGAAGGCGGCGCCGAAGCCGATCATCAGCCGCCCGGCATAGGCCGTGCGGATGTCGGGGGCGAGCGCGAAGACGAGGCAGCCCAGCGCCACCAGCAGGGCTGCCAGCGTCATCAGCCGGCGCGCCCCATAGCGGTCGAGCAGCACCCCGACCGGAAGCTGCATCGCCGCATAGGCATAGAAATAGAAGGCCGAGAGATGGCCGAGCAGCCCGGCGCCGACCGAAAAGTCCCGCATCAGCTCGCCGATCATCACCGAGGGCGAGACCCGCAGCACGAAGACGTAGCCGAAGAACAGGCCGCAGCACAGCCATCCCAGCAGCGCCAGCCTGGACAGCCCGGTCATGGCGGCGGCGCCGGGCGGCGGGCCAGCGCCACCAGGATGCCGGCGACACCGGCCAGCGCCATCGGATAGGCGAAGGCCAGCGTGTAGGCGCCGAGCTGGCCATGCACCATGGCGAAGATGGCCGGCCCGGTCATCACCCCGCCGAAGGTGAACACCAGGGTTCCGCCCATCGCATCGGCCGCCAGGCGGGGGCCGGCGACGCGCGATATCTCGGCCATCAGCAGCCCGGTCCAGCTCACCCCGGTCATGCCATAGGCGATCAGCGCCGCCCATACCGCCCAGGCCGGCGACTGCGCGGTCAGCAGCACCAGCCCGCCGGCCGAGGCCACCATCACCGCGATCAGCGCCAGCAGCACCAGCATCGACTGGCCGGTCATGTCCGCCAGCACGCCCCAGATCAGGCGGCCGCCCACGCCACAGCCCTGGAGCACCGACAGCACCACGCCGGCCAGCACGATGTGCCAGCCGAACTGCTCGACCAGCATGGCGACCGTGAAGGTGGTGGCCGTCATCTGCACGCCCGACAGGCAGTAGGTCGCAAGCGACAGGCAGCGCAGCGTGCGCTGCCGCCACACCACGCGCAGCCCGGCCAGAAGGTTGCCGGCCACCCGGGCGGTCGGATCGCGGTCGCGGTTCCACACCGGGGCGAAGGGGGCGAGCAGCGCGATCATCGCCAGCCCGACCAGCGGCAGCAGCAGGAGCGAGGCCCGCCAGCCCAGGGCCAGGGCCAGGGAGGGTGCGATCAGCCCGGCCAGGATGCCGCCGAGCGGCACGCCCGATTGCTTGATGCTGAACACGATGTTGCGGTTGCGGTCGGAAACCACCCGGGTCAGCAGATGGGCGGCGGCCGGGTTCGTCAACCCGTAGGCAGCGCCCAGGCACAGCGATCCCGCCGCCATCGCCGGCAGGCTGGCGGCGCTGATCAGCAGCGCGCCGGCGCAGGCGAAGACGATCGACAGCTGTGTCGTCGTCCCGGCGCCAAGGCGCCGCACCAGCGCGCCCCCCAGCAGCGAGGTCAGCATGCCGCCGAAATAGATCAGGCTGATCTGGTAGGCGATGAAGGAGGTGGGGATGCCCAGATCGCCGCCCAGCTTCGGCGCCAGGGCCGACAGCCAGAGCACGCACATGGTTCCGAACGCCTGCGCCGCCGTTGTCAGGGTCAGCACGGAGGCCAGGCGCGGTGCTGCCGCCGCCGGCGGCTGGGCGGTTGTCATGCGTGCTTGGTATCCGATCGGCCGGCAGCGAACCACCGCCGGCTGCGCGGGCGTCGGTTGACGGGGGCGCATGGCCGGGCAATCCTGGCGGCGCCATGACCAGAGACGACATCATCGTGCTGCTGAACCGTCTGGGCGATCCCGACGATGCCGCAGCCCTCGCCGCTGCACGTGCCCTCGCCGCCGCCGCGCCGGACTGGGAGCGTCTGCTGGCGCTGCCGGCGCAAGATGACGAGGACGAGGACGAGGCGGCAGACGGCGCGGGGACGGCGGGCGTCGCGGCCGCGGTGCCGGAGGGGCCGGTGGCGGAGATGGTCGAGGCCTTGATGCGCCGCCCGGGACTGTCTGCCCAGACCCGCGAGGAACTGGCCGACATCCGCGACCGGCTCGCCGCCGGCGACAGCGACCCGCTCGACACGCGCTATGTGAAGGCCCTGGCCCAGCGCCTCGGCGGCTGACGGTCCTATCCGGGGCCTGCCCGCCTTGCGACAGCTTCACCTTGCACCGCCGGCCGGGCCAGCCTGCTGGTGGCAACCTGCCGCGCGGGCCGGTGAATGCTACAAAATCAAAAGATGTAATATTTATATTTCAATATATTAGATCGAAGAAATCGCTTTGGACCGGCGGATCCCCCGGTACCGGGCCACCGCGACAAGCGATATATCACGGCGCGAGGTGGTTTTTTTCACATCGCGTGGGAAAACTTCCCGCCCGTCCGCTGCCGTCGAGACGGTCGCCGATGACCGGCCCGGGCGCCAGGGGAGAGGCCGGGACGCAAGGGATTTCCGGCCTTTGGCGGGTTGCTGCGGGCTCGCGAAAAGTCGCGGAAAAGGTCGCTTTGGCGGCAGGGCGCGGCGATCTTCTACCAGGCATCCGGGTGCGCCCGGCGATGCTTGGGGCCGGTGCCGGGCTTGCCAGGCCAAGGCGGAAAGGCGTACTAGACACTCGTTAGTTCAAGGGGAGGAACGGATGGACGGGCCGATGCGGGCGATGGACGGAGCGATCCGCCAGAACAACCGCCGCGAGCTTCTGCTCTCCGCCGCCGCAAGGCTTTTTGCGTCAAAAGGCTTCGAGGCGACGTCGATGCGCGACATCGCCGCAGCCGTAGGTATGATGCCGGGATCGCTCTACTACCATTTTCCATCGAAGGACGAACTGTTCGTCGCGGTGCATGGTGCCGGCATCGCCGGCATCTCCGAGGCCGTGCTGGGCGCGCTGGAAGGGGTCAGCGACCCGTGGAAGCGCCTGGAGGCGGCGGCTGCCGCGCATCTGAGGGCGCTGGTGGAAGGCGGCGACCTGTCGGCGGTGGTGACCCCGGACTTCCCGACCCGCGATGCGCTGGTGCGCCAGCGCCTGGTGGCCCAGCGCGACGCCTATGATGCGCTGTTCCAGGGGCTGATCGACGAGCTGCCGCTGCGCGAGGGGGTCGACCGGCGGCTCCTCAGGCTGCAGCTCCTCGGCTCGCTGAACTGGGCGCCCACCTGGTTCCGCAATGGCCGGCGCTCGGCCGGGGCGGTGGCCAAGGCGATGGTCGCCAACCTTCGCCACGCCCTCGATCCGCGCGGCTGTTCCTGACCCTCCTTGGACGGAGCGATCCTCGCCGCCGATCTCGGCGGCAGCGGGCTGAAGCTCGGCCTGATCGGCCGTGACGGGGCGCTGCTGGCCCAGCGCAAGCTGCGGCAGCCGGCGCCGATGCCCGACGACCGCGGCGTCAGCGAGCATGACCCGGAAGCTTGGTGGCAGGACCTCTGCCGGGCTGCTGCCGCCCTGCCGCCCCTGCCGGTCGCCGCCATCTGCCTTGCCGGGATGACCCGCACGCAAGTGTTCTGCGATGCGGCGCTGCGGCCGCTGCGCCCGGCCATCACCTGGGCCGATGCGCGGGCGGCGGCGGAAGGCCGCGCGATCGGCGAGAACGCCTTTCACCCGCTGGCCCGCATGCGCTGGGTGGCCGGCCATGAGCCGGCCATCGCCGCCGCCTGCGA
>CAZEQG010000367.1:0-3750 GCA_964514295.1 uncultured Alphaproteobacteria bacterium | reverse complement strand
GGGCTGTTGCAGCTCCACCAGCTCCAGGCCGGGGATGCTCTTGAGCAGGGTGCGGGGTTGGGTGATCACCTTCTGGCCGTGGCGCAGGTGGCAGCCCTGCTGGCGGCGCTGTGGCAGGCCCGGCGCATCGGCATCGATCTTGGCGAGCTGCTGCGCCCGCGCCTCAGCGAGCTTGCGGCCCTACGGGCGCTCATCCGTCCGCCGGGCCAGCACCAGTAGCTCCGGCCCCGGCAGCGGGGCGGCCGCATCGGCCACCGGCGGGCGGTCATGCGGCAGGCTGGAGAAGCTCAGCCCCGTGAAGCCGAAGGGCGGCAGGTTGCGGGCGAAGAAGGCGGCATCGAAGGCGAGCAGATGCTTGGTGTTGATCATCGGCCCCCAGGCCGCGCCCTCGGCCCGCGCCTCGGCCCCGCCGGCATTGGGCACGAAGATCGCGAGCAGCCCGCCCGGGCGCAGCAGCCGGGCGATCGCCGTGAGTGCCGCGGCCGGATCGGTCAGATGCTCCAGCACATGGGCGGTGTGGATCACGTCGAAACTGCCGGGGGGTTCGCCATCCAGGGCGGCGGGGCTGTCGATCACCGCCAGCCCCAGCCGCTCACGGGCATAGGCGGCCCGCGGGGCCGATATCTCGTAGCCCACCGCATCGAAGCCGGCGCGGCGGAACTGGTGGACGCCATAGCCCCAGGAGCAGCCGAAATCGAGCAGCCGGCCCGCCCCGCCGGCGGCCTTCACACAGGCCACATTCACCGACAGGTCGCGGTTGGAGCCGGCGAAGTCGGCGGCGAGCAGGTGCGCCAGCGCCGACGCATCGGGCATCTCGGTGGTCATGCCCTCGCGGTAGGCGCGCTGGTAGAAGCGATGGGCGGTGGCGGCATCCTCCTTCGGCCAGCGGAACAGGATGCCGCAGGCCTGGCAGCGCCGCAGCTCCAGCACCAGCCGGCGGCGGCCCTCCAGCACCGTGTCTGGCGAGCGGCAGAAGGGGCAGCTACGCTCCTGCCCGGCCAGGCGGCGGGCGAGCATGCGCGCAAGGAAGGCAAACCTGCTCATGGCCCGCCACTGGCCCCAGCCGCGCGCCGCCTGTCAACCGTGGCGGCGGGCGGTGTATCCTCGGCGCCATGCTCGCCGCGCTGATCCTCGTGCTGCTCATGGTGCCGGCCCTGGCCCTGATCCTGCCGCGCTGGCAGCGGGGGCTGCATCTGCTCGCCCTCTACATGCCGGTCTCCGGCATGGTCACGCTGTGGCTGCACCCCAGCGCGCTGCCGGTGCTCTACAAGGACCTGATCATCCTGATCCCCACCTATTTCGCCTTCTTCGTGCTGTCGACGCGCGAGATCGCGGAGGCGCGCCTGCCGAGCGCATTGTGGCTGCCGCTGGTGCTGTTCGCCCTGCTGGTGCTGGTGCAGATGCTGAACCCGAACCTGCACAACGCCGTGGTGGCGCTGATCGGGGCCAAGGTGTGGCTGTTCTATGTGCCGCTGCTGGCGCTGACCGCGGCGGCCTTGCGCACGCGCGCCGACCTGGTGGCGCTGCTGCGCGTGCTGCTGGTGGGCGCGCCCTTCGTGGCGCTGGTCGGGCTGGTGCAGTGGGGGCTGGTGCTGACCATCGGCTACCAGACGGCGATCCGCGCCTTCTATGGCGATGCCGCCTTCGCCGCCACCCAGTCCTTCGCGGTGCTGGAGCATGGCGGGGCGATCTTCCGCATTCCCGGCACCTTCACCTTCGTCACCCAGTACACGGGCTATCTGCTGTCGATGCTGGCGGTGGCCTACATGGTGTGGCGGCTGGACCCGTCGCCGGGCTGGCGGCGGCTGGCGGTGGCGAGCCTGGTGCTGTGCGTGATGGCGGCGGCAACCTCGGGCGTGCGCGGCATGCTGGTGTTCGTGCCGCTGCTGATGGCGCTGATCTTCGTCATCGACGGCCGCGTCGCCGGGCTTCTGGGCTGGGCCACGGTGGTGCCGCTGCTGGCGGTCGGCCTGTTCAGTGCCGCCGATGTCGACCCCATGCTCTATGCCGCGGCGGTTGCCCATCTTGCCGACCGCTACGGCCGCGACCTGGTGATCCCGCTGCTGCTGCAGGCGATCGAGCAGAACCCGCTCGGCCTCGGCACCGGCATGAACACCGGCGCCTCGCGCTATGCGCTGCCGCCGGAGCTGTCGATCTTCCCCGAAAGCTTCTACGCCAAGGCGGTGAACGAGCTGGGCATCCCCGGGCTGGTGCTGATCGCCTATCTGTTCGGCGTGTTCATCCTGCTGGCCCTGCGCCAGCGCCAGGTGGTGGGCGATGCCGGGCTGCGCGCCGTGGCGGCGGCGGTGGCGGGGTTCCTGATCATGATGGCGGCCTACAGCCTGAAGGGCTGGCAGCTCGACCTCGACCCGATCAACGCCTATTTCTGGATGCTGCTGGGCATCGCCGTGAAGCTGCCCTGGATCGCCGCGCAGGGCGCCGCGGCGGTGCCGGTTCAGGTGGTCAGATATGCCCGCCCGCGGCCGCTGAGGACAAGGCAGGTCAGGCGGCCGGTGGCATAGGCGCCGGTATCGATGCCGATGCGGTTGGCGCGCTCCACCGGATCGCGCGTCACCGTATGGCCATGCACCACGACGGCGCCGAAATCGGCCCCGCTGTCCAGGAACTCCTCGCGGATCCACAGCAGGTCGGCCTCGCTCTGGCAGGCCAGCGGCACGCCCGGCCTGACCCCGGCATGGCAGAAGTGATAGTCGCCGACACGGTGGCTGAGCGGCAGGCCGGCCAGGAAGGCATGGTGCTCGGCCGGCAGCCGCGCTGCCAGGGCCCGGCGCAGCCCCTCGCCACCCTGCCCGCTGACGCCATAGCTGCGCAGCGTGTCGATGCCGCCATTGGCAAGCCATAGCCCGCTATGGTCGCGGCCGGCCAGGAAGTCCAGCATCAGCGCCTCGTGGTTGCCCTTCAGGCAGATCCGGGCCATGCCACCCGGCGGCGGCGCCAGCAGCCGCTCCAGCACCGCCCGCGACCAGGCGCCGCGATCGACATAGTCGCCCAGATGCACGATCACCCCCGCCTGTCCGCGCGCCCGCGCGGCATCGCGCGCGATCGCGTCATACAGCTCCTCCAGCAGGTCGGCGCGGCCATGCACATCGCCGATGGCATAGACGCGCAGGCCATCGGGGACGCAAGGCCGGCTATTCACGTTCATTTTTATCGAATACTTTCGATCACGCTGGCATGCATCCTAGGATGCGCGAAGCCAAGGGAAAAGGATGAACCAGGACCGGCCGGGCGGCATCGCGGCGGCAAAAACGGGGCCGGGGGTCGACGGGCGCAGCGCCCTTCGCCTGGCGGCAACAGGGCTGCGCTGGCTCGATGCCCTGGCGGCCGCGGCGGCCGCGCTGGCCGCACTCGCGGTGGCCGATCCCACCCCCCTCGCAGGGCCGCAGGCGATGGTGCTGGCGGCAGCCGTGCCGGCCTATCTCTACGCCGTCACCCTGCTCGGCGGCTATGACACCCGCTATCTTGCCCGGCTGCGGGTGCGGCTGTGGACGGCACTCAGCACCTGGACGGTGGTGTGCGGGGTGGCGGGGCTGGCGCTCTATGCGCTGACCGGCCGCCAGGCGGCCCCGCTGGTGCCGCTGGTGGCGACCGCCCTGGCCTGGGGGCTCGCCGGGCTGCTGGCCGGACGCATCGTGGTGCTGTTCGTGGTGTCGAACTGGCGGGCGGAGGGCCGGTTGCGCACCAGCGTGGCGGTGCTGGGCGAAGGCGCGCCCTTCCGCCACGCCGCCG
>CAZEQG010000366.1:351-3782 GCA_964514295.1 uncultured Alphaproteobacteria bacterium | reverse complement strand
CCTGCGGCCGGCCCTTGGCGGGCGCGGCCGCCCGGGTCAGGTAGCGCAGGGCGGCCCAGACCGCGGCGGCGACCGCCGCCACCAGCAGGATCTTGGCCAGGCTGATGCCGAACATGGCCGCTTGTAGCGGCCGGGTCGGGCCGGGGTCAAGGATCGGGGGTCACCCCTCGCCCCGGGCGGCCTGCCGGCGGCGCACGCCCTCGCGGTAGAACGTGTAAAGGCCGCTGGCGACCACGATCGCCGCCCCCAGCGCCGTCCAGCGGTCGGGCAGGTCGGCGAACAGCAGGTAGCCGAGGGAGACCGACCAGACCAGGTTGGTGTAGGCGAACGGCGCCAGGATCGACGGCGGGGCGTATTCGTAGGCCTTTATCAGCACGAAATGGCTGAACCCGCCGATCAGCCCCACCAGCAGCAGCAGGCCCCATTGCGCGGGCTCGGGCTGGATCCACAGCAGCGGCATCAGCGCGCTGGTCGCCACCGCCCCCACGATCGGCGAGTACAGCGTGGTGGTCAGCGCGTGGTCGCTGGCGGCCAGCACGCGGGTGGCGATCTGGTACAGCGCGAAGCAGGTCGCCGAGCCCAGCGGCAGCAGCGAGGCGAGCTGCAGGGTCCCGGTGCCCGGGCGGATGATGATCATGGCGCCGAGGAACCCGACCACCACCGCCGCCCAGCGCCTTGGCCCCACGCGCTCGCCCAAGAGCGGAACCGACAGCGCCGTCACCAGCAGCGGTGCCACGAAGCTGATCGACGAGGCGTCGGCCAGCGGGATCGCCTGGATCGCAGCGAAGAAGAACCAGGTCGAGGCGAACAGCAGGAACGAGCGGACGAGCTGCAGGCCCGGCCGGTTGCTGCGCAGCATCGCCAGCGGGTCGCGCCGGCGCAGGATCGCCAGCGCGAACACCAGGGCGAAGACGTTGCGCGCCCAGACGATCTGCAGCACCGGCAGGAAGGCGCTGAGATATTTGGCGGTGGCGTCCATCACCACGAACAGGAAGATCGCGAAGACGATCAGCAGGATCCCGCGCAGCGGGTCGGCTTGCCTCTGCGCCATCGCCTAGTCCGCCCGGCCGGGGTCCGGCCGATCGCCGCGCGGATCGAGGATCGGCGCGCGGGTGGTGTCTGGGGAGGCGGCGACGAACTTGCTCTGCAGCGCGACCGGCGGCGCCGGGCGGCGGACCATGCGGAAGACGGCCATTCCGGCGATCAGGGCGAGCACCGCGATCAGGTAGACGAACAGGCCCCTGGGTCCCGCGATCTCGATGATCCAGGCGCCGATATTGGGGCCGAGCGAGGCGCCCAGCGCCCAGGCGAACAGCAGGCCGCCGCTGGCGGCGACGAAATCGCGCCGCTCTATGTAGTCGTTGGTCTGGCCCACCCCCAGGGCGTAGAGCGGCGCGGTGGCCCCGCCATAGGCGAAGAACAGCGCCGCCAGCACCGGGAAGTCCGGCCGCACCGCCAGCATCGCCGCCGCCAAGCCCAGTCCCGCCAGCAGCGCGCCCAGCATGACCGGACGCCGGCCGAAGCGGTCGGCGGCCGCCCCGATGGGGAACTGCGCCAACAGCCCGCCCAGGATCGCCGCCGAGACCAGCACCGACAGATGGCTGGGCTCCAGCCCCACGCCCTGCACGTAGACCGGCGCCAGGCCGTAGAAGGCGGCGTTGACGAGGCCGGCGCCAAAGCAGGAGGTCACGCCGAGCGGCGAGATCTGGAACAGCCGGCCGACGCCGAAATGGGTCCGCCCGCCGATCTCGGGGTTGCCGGTGCGGGTGATCGCCAGCGGGATCAGCGCCGCGGCGAATCCCATGCCCACCACAACGAACAGGGTCGAGCCGGCGGGGTCGGCCACGTTCAAGAGCAGCGGCCCCACCCCGCTGAATCCCCAGGACAGCACCAGGTAGGTCGCGAACACGCGCCCGCGCGTCTCGGCGCTCGCCTTGTCGTTCAGCCAGCTCTCGATGACCAGGAACTGGCCGGCCAGCGAATAGCCGATCACGGCCCTGAGCGCGATCCAGGCCCAGGGCGGCGGCAGCAGGACGAACAGCAGCGCCGCGTTGGTGGCGACCGCGGCGAACACCGAGAAGGCGCGGATATGGCCGACCCGGTCGATCACCTGGTGGCAGGTCAGCGAGCCGGCCAGGAAGCCGACGAAATAGGCCGAGGTCACCGCGCCGATCAGCCAGTTGGCGACTCCGCGCTGGACCAGCTGCACGCCGATCAGCGGCCCCAGCGCCCCCAGCGCCAGCTCCATGGCCACGACGCCCAGCAGAACCGGCAGGATCGGACGGAAGAAGCTGGTCATCGGGCGCTGCCGCGAAGGGTTCCCGGGTCCGGCGGGAGGGCCCGTGGACGGGCCGGAGCATTTCAGGTATTGCAGCCGGAGGAAAGCGCCAATCGCGAAGGCATGTGGCGTGTCCGCGACCTTGCCGCAGGGTCCGGGCGGCCCGTCGGGAAAGCCGAGGCATGGCCGAAGACCAGCCCCCGGGGAAAGCGCCGGCACAGCCGGCGCTGCCCCTGCTCTATCGCCGGATCGAGCCGCTGGGCCCCGCGCGCCACGGCACGATCCGGCTGCGCGGTCCCAACGACTACGCCTTCGCCCGCAGCGCCGGCATCGTGCCGGTCACGCTGGGCGAGTTCTCGATCGTCGCGCGCCAGTACCCGATCGTCTTCGTGCCCGCCCGGCCGGGCGCGCCGCCGATCGCCGCCGCCGCGCTGGGCACCGACCCGCAGGAGAACCTGTTCGTGCAAGCGGACGGGCGCTGGCTGCAGGGGTTCTACGTGCCGGCCTATCTGCGGCGCTATCCCTTCATCACCGGCGACACCGACCAGGCCGATCGCAAGGCGGTGTTCCTGGACGTCGAGTCGCCGCGGGTGTCGCAGGAGGAAGGAGAGCCCCTCTACCAGGACGGGCAGCTGACCGGGCTGGGCAGGGCCGCGGTCGAATTCTGCCGGCAGTATCATGGCCAAGTGCTGGCGACCGCGGATTTCAACGCGGCGATGGCGGCGGCGGGCATCCTGGTCCGCAGGCCCTATCCCGTCGAGCCCGCGCTGCGGGCGTCCAGGAAGCCGGCCTCGATCCTGGCGGCGGACGAGAAGAAGCTGGCGGCGGTCGACGACGCGACCTTCCTGCAGTGGCGCGCCAAGGGCTGGCTGCCGATGCTCTACCTGCATCTGTTCTCGCTCAGCCATTTCGCGGCGATCGCGCAGCTCAAGAAGCGCCTGCTCGCCGCCACCGCCGGCACGCCCCCCGCCGGCACCGCCTAGCGCCGCCCGCCCGCGGTCTCCAGCAGCGCCAGCAGCCCGGCCAGGATGTCGCGGGGCCGGGGCGGGCAGCCCTTGATGCGCAGGTCCACGGGCAGAACCTTGTCCACCCCGCCGGCGACCGCATAGCTGGCGGCGAAGCAGCCGCCGTCGATGGCGCAGTCGCCCAGCGC
>CAZEQG010000366.1:0-272 GCA_964514295.1 uncultured Alphaproteobacteria bacterium | reverse complement strand
GTCCCGTCACCAGCAGCACGTCGGCATGGCGCGGCGAGGCGACGAAACGGATGCCGAAGCGCTCGAGGTCGTAGACTGGGTTGGCGAGCGCATGGATCTCGAGCTCGCAGCCATTGCAGCTCCCGGCATCGACCGCGCGGATCGCCAGCGACCGGCCCAGCCGCGCCGCGGCGGCTCCCCGCACCCGCCGCGCCAGCTCGGCCACGCCGTCCGGATCGGGCGGCGGCGCCTTCTCCGTCGCCGGTCCGCGCAGGATCGCGCCGGCGATGAGC
>CAZEQG010000365.1:0-3792 GCA_964514295.1 uncultured Alphaproteobacteria bacterium | reverse complement strand
GGTGGCGGTGGTGCTGCTGCCGCTGGCCGTCGCCGGCTATGCCGCGCTGCTGCGCGATCTGGCGGCGCGCGGCGGCCGATCGCTGGCGCTGGCGGCCGGCATGGCGCTGGCCCGCAGCCTTGGCACCGGGCTGATCTGGATCGGCGGGCTGGTCGGGCTGGCGGCAATCTGGGGGATCGACGCGCTCAATCCCGAAACCGCGCGGATGGCCGCAGTGATCCGCGCCGTCGTTACGCTGTCGGTGATCGCGATCGCCGGCCATGCGGTGCTGGCGGTGCTGTGCGCCGTGTTCGACGCCTATGCCCCGCCGCCGGTGATCCGCGGCCCCTCGGCCGAGGAGAACAAGCCGGCGCCGGCCGGGCGGCTGGCAACGGTGCTGCCGGTGATCCGCAACCTGGTGATGGGGGCGGCGGTCGCGGTGGCGGTGCTGATCGCAATGTCCAGCCTGGGCTTCGACATCGCCCCGCTGATCGCCGGTGCGGGCGTGCTGGGGCTGGCCCTGTCCTTCGGCAGCCAGGCGCTGGTGCGCGACATCGTGTCGGGCGTGTTCTACCTTGCCGATGATGCCTTCCGGGTGGGCGAATACATCGACGTTGGGCGCGCCAAGGGCACGGTCGAGGGCTTCACGCTGCGCTCGATCCGCCTGCGGCACCAGAACGGCATGATCCACACCATCCCCTTCGGCCAGCTCGGCGCCATCACGAATTTCAGCCGCGACTGGACGACGGTGAAGTTCAACCTGCGCGTCGCCAAGGACACCGACATCGAGCTGGTGCGCCGCACGGTCAAGAAGATCGGCATCGATCTCGCGGCCGACCCGGAATTTGCCGGGTTGACGCTGGAGCCGCTGAAGCTCCAGGGCGTGGTCGACGTGACGGATACGGCGCTGGTGCTGCGTTTCAAGTTCACCGTGCGGCCGACCAACCCCAGCGTCGTGCAGCGCCAGGCCCTGCGCCGGATCGTCGACACCTTCCGCGAAAAGGGCATCGGCTTTGCCGAGCCGACCGTCACCGTGGCCGGCAGTGCCGGCAGCAATGCGGTCGCAGCGGGTGCTGCGGCACCTGCCGTGCTGGCAGCGCCGCAGCCGGTGCCGCTGAACGCCTGAGTGCCGCCGCCGGCAAGGGCGGGGGCGCGGTCAGTCGGCGGCGCCGTCCCCGCCAATGGCGCGCGGGCCCGACATGTCGCTGCCACCCGACACTTTGCGCAGCAGCGGCGTCGCTCCACCCTCGGGCTTGCGCGACAGCGGCTCGTCCTTCGTCAGGTGGCGGGTGTTGCCTTCGAAGAAGGCGCCAGCCTCGATCGACAGGCGCTCCTGCACGATATCGGCGACGACGCGGGCATCCTTCAGCAGCGACACGGTCTTGGCCCTGATCTGGCCGGTCACCGACCCGGCGATGGTGACATCATCGGCCTCGATCGCACCGCGCACCGTGGCCTGTTCGCTGATCGTCAGCCGCTGGCTCTTGATGTCGCCTTCGATCACACCGTCGACCTGGATATCACCGTCGCTTTCAAGGTTCCCGACAATCCGCAGATTGCGCGAGATGATGGAGGGCATCGCGCGCCCACCGTCCATCTCTGCCTTACGGCTGTTTGCTTTCGAGAACATGCTTGCCTGCCTTGATGAATTTCGCCGGATCGAGGGTCCGCCCCCTGACGAGCACCTCGTAGTGAACATGCGGCCCCGTGGACCGCCCGCTCGTCCCCAGAAGACCTATTACGCCCCGTGGTTCGACCTTGTCACCTTCCTTCACCAGGGTGCGGTGGAGATGCGCGTAGCGGGTGCGGATGCCGAACCCGTGATCGATCTCCACCATGCGCCCGTATTGGCTGCGCCAGCCGGCGAAGGCAACCGTGCCGGCAGCGGCCGGAAACACCTCCGTGCGCATCGGCGCCGCCAGGTCCAGCCCGGTGTGCAGCGCCGCATCGCCGGTGAAGGGATCGCGGCGGTAGCCATAACCGCTCATCAGGGTGTAGTCGTCGAGCGGCTCCAGCAGCGGCAGCGCGCGCACCAGCTCGCGCAGCTGCTCCAGCCGGTCAACCCGCTGCGACAGGGTCTGCTCCAGGGATTCCAGGGCCGACGGATCCTCCGCCTCGCTCTCCTGCTGGCGCAGCATGAAGGGAATGAACGGCCCGCCCTGGCCGTTGCGCCGGCGCAGCACCTGGGGGGCGGCGTTCTCCGGCGTCTGCGGCAGCAGGTTCTCGATCTTCAGCCCGGTGCGGCCGACAAGCTGCTCCACCTCCAGGATGTTCGACAGCGCCTTCTCGGCATATTGCTGGATCGTGCGCTTGTGCAGCGATTCGGCCGCGGCGAGCCGGCCCTCGATCTCCTTCACCTGGGACCGCAGGTCCTCGTTACTGGCGATCAGGTCGTCGCGCTCCTTGCCGGTGCGCGCGAGCTGGCCGCTCATGGTCTTCAGCTCGGCCTGGAGCTGCGCCGCCTTCGCGTTCGCCCCGGCAAGCAGGCTCTCCAGCGCCTGGATGCGGCGCTCCTGTGCCGAGCGCAGGGCCGCGAGATCGGCGTTGGCCGCCTCCAGCGACTGAAGCTGGCTGCTGAGCTGGTTCATGTGCCGTGACAGGCTGCCATTCTCGGTCGAGATGTTGCGCACCTCGCCTTCCAGCAGCGACATCTGCCGGCGCAGGGCGGCGCGGCCGTCGGCCACCTTGGCCCGCTCCGCCTCCGTCGACTTGAGCTGTTCTTCGGTCGACACCAGGTCGTTGCGCAGCGCCTCGTTCTCCTCGAAGAGCTGGCGGAGCACGCGCTGCTTGTCGTGCAGGTCCCGGGTGATGGCCCGCATCGCCTCCTGATGCTCGCCGACCTGCTGCAGCACGGTGCGGTAGGCCTGGCGCGAACGGTCGATCACCATGTTCTTGCCGGCGATGGTATCGGTCGCGCTGATCAGGCCGTAGCTTGCGATGCCGGCCCATGCCACCACGGCGCCCACGACGCCGCAGGCAATCATCTGTGCCGCCGCGCTGACCTGGATGTAGCGGGTCCGGCCATGCGAGCGCACGATAAGCTGCCGCTCGACGAAAATCTGCCCGAACCAGCGCCTCGCCCCGCGCTCGGATCTGCCGTGGTCCACCGTCATGCCGGCACCGTCATCGCCTGCCCCTTCCCGGCGCCCCCCGAAGCGGAGCGCTGCCGTGCCTGTTCTTCGTTCCGCGACGACGCCGGCAGGCGTCGTCTGGGTGGGTTTGCGCCGCCCCGCCGGCGCATCTTCCGGTTCCGATGGGGTCCGTTCTGCCCCCCTCGGCCATGGCGTCGCCGTGCCATGCGACGCCTTGGGTCGACGGTAACGATTCGCATCCCCTCAGGCAACCCTTGAGTCGGCGATGGCGGCGGCCGTATTCCGCGTTCCCGACCTGTGCCTCCGCGGGCCGCGGAATGGGCCTTAACAAGTGTTCCCGCCGCCACCAGATAGGACGGGGAGGACAACAACGAATGACCACAGCCACGACGAAGCGACGGCGCGGCGGCATGCGGCTCATGCTGATCGGCGGCACCGCGGCGTCCGCCCTGCTGCTGGCCGGCTGCGAGGATGCGGATCGCAACCGCACGGCGGCCGGCAATCCCCAGGCCCGCGAAGGCATCGAGTTTGCCAGCCTGAACGACTGCCTGCAGGTCTACAGCGAGGCCACCTGCAAGGCCGCCTTCGCCACGGCGACGCCGGTGTTCGCGGCGAGGGAGGCGTGTGAGGCGGCGGCCGGGGCGGGCAACTGCCAGCCGGTGCTGCGCGAGGGCGCCCAGGCCGCGGCCGGGGAGTCGACCTGGACGCCGCCGACTGGCGG
>CAZEQG010000364.1:0-3803 GCA_964514295.1 uncultured Alphaproteobacteria bacterium | reverse complement strand
CGCGGCGCAGCGCCTCGGCCGCGCGCAGCAGCCGGTCCGGCGTGGCCTGGGTCAGCGCGGCCCGGATGCTGGCCGGATCATCGCCCTCGGGGAAGGTCACCTCATCGAGCCCGCTGAGCCCGGTCTCCATCGAGCGCAGCGCCTTCTGCAGCGCCTCGGCAAAGCAGCGCCCGATCGACATCGCCTCGCCGACCGACCGCATCGAGGTGCTGAGCAGCGCCTGCGCGCCCGGGAACTTCTCGAAGGCGAAGCGCGGGATCTTGGTCACGACATAGTCGATCGACGGCTCGAAGCTGGCCGGCGTGACCCGGGTGATGTCGTTGGCCAGCTCGTCCAGCGTGTAGCCGACCGCAAGCCGGGCGGCGACCTTGGCGATGGGGAAGCCGGTCGCCTTGGAGGCGAGCGCCGAGGAACGGCTGACCCGCGGGTTCATCTCGATCACCACCAGCCGGCCATCGGCGGGGTTGACCGCGAACTGCACGTTGGAGCCGCCGGTGTCGACGCCGATTTCGCGCAGCACGGCGATCGAGGCGTCGCGCATGCGTTGGTATTCCTTGTCGGTCAGCGTCAGGGCCGGCGCCACGGTGATCGAATCGCCGGTGTGGACGCCCATCGGATCGACATTCTCGATGGAGCAGACGATGATGCAGTTGTCGGCGCGGTCGCGCACGACCTCCATCTCGAATTCCTTCCAGCCCAGCACCGATTCCTCGATCAGCACCTCGCCCACCGGGGACGCCCTCAGGCCGGACTGGACCAGCAGCTCGAACTCCTCGCGGTTGTAGGCGATGCCGCCGCCCTGGCCGCCCAGGGTGAAGGACGGGCGCAGGATCGCCGGCAGCCCGACATGGGCCAGCGCCTCCGCCGCCTCGCTGACCGAACGGACCAGCCGGCTCTTCGGGCAGGTCAGGCCGATCTTTTCCATGGCGTCGCGGAACAGCAGCCGGTCCTCGGCCTTCTCGATCGCCTCCAGCCGCGCGCCGATCAGCTCCACGCCGAACTTCGCCAGGGTGCCGTCCTTGGCCAGCGCCCGGGCGGTGTTCAGCGCGGTCTGCCCGCCCATGGTGGGCAGCAGCGCGTCGGGCCGCTCCTTCTCGATGATGCGTGCGACCAGCTCGGGCGTGATCGGCTCCACATAGGTGGCGTCGGCCAGGCCCGGATCGGTCATGATGGTGGCCGGGTTGGAGTTCACCAGGATGACGCGGTAGCCCTCGTCGCGCAGGGCCTTGCAGGCCTGCGTGCCGGAATAGTCGAACTCGCAGGCCTGGCCGATGACGATGGGGCCGGCGCCGATGATCAGGATGGACTTGATGTCAGTGCGCTTGGGCATGGCGGCGCTGGCCTTGGCGGCAACGGGGACGGGGGACGGAAGACGTGTGCCTGAATGGCCCCGCCGCGACAAGCGGCGAGGGCCGGGCAAGCGGGGGCCGGGGCATCTATCTGCGGTCCATCAGTTCGGCGAAGCGGTCGAACAGATAGGCGCTGTCGCTGGGGCCGGGCGAGGCTTCCGGATGGTACTGCACCGAGAACAGAGGCTTTTCCCTGTGTGCCAGGCCCTCGACGGAGCGGTCGAACAGCGAGGTGTGGGTGACCTCGATGGTCTCGGGCAGGCTTTCGGGCAGCACCACGAAGCCGTGGTTCTGGCTGGTGATCTCGACCTTGCCGGTGGTCAGGTCCTTCACCGGATGGTTGGCGCCGCGATGGCCGAGCGGCATCTTGGCGGTGCGCCCGCCACAGGCCAGCGCCAGCATCTGGTGGCCAAGGCAGATGCCGAACACCGGCACGGCGGCGGCGATCACGCCCTGGATCGCCGGCACCGCGTAGCGCCCGGTGGCCGCAGGATCGCCCGGGCCATTGGCCAGGAACACGCCGTCCGGGTCATGGCTGAGGATGTCCTCGGCGGTGGCCGTGGCCGGCACCACGGTCACCCGATTGCCGGTGGCGGCAAGGCTGCGCAGGATGTTGCGCTTGGCGCCATAGTCCACCGCCACGACATGGCGCTTGGGGCTGGTCAGCCGGCCATAGCCGTCCGGATCGAAGGCCCAGCGCGTCTCATCCCAGCGATAGGTCTGCCGGCAGGTGACCTCGATCGCCAGGTCCATCCCCTCAAGCCCCGGCCAGTCGCGCGCCCGGGCCAGCAGCCCCTCCAGGTCGAACCGGCCGTCCGGGGCGTGGACCAGGACGCCGGTCGGCGCGCCATGGTCGCGGATGCGCCGGGTGAGGGCCCGGGTATCCAGGCCGGCGATCCCCGGAATGCCGTGGCCAGCCAGCCAGTCGTCCAGATGCCGCGTGGCGCGGTAGTTCGACGGATCGGTCACCTCGGCGCGCAGCACCAGGCCGCGGGCTGCCGGGTTGATCGATTCGATGTCGGCCGGGTTGGTGCCGACATTGCCGATATGGGGGAAGGTGAAGGTGATGATCTGCCCGGCATAGGAGGGGTCGGTCATCACCTCCTGATAGCCGGTCATCGCGGTGTTGAAGCACACCTCGCCGACGCTGACGGCGGCGGCGCCGAGGCCGCGGCCCCAGAACACCGTTCCGTCGGCGAGCACGAGGGCGGCCGTGGCGTCGGCCGGCGCCATGCGCCTGGCGTTCATCAGGGTGTCATCTAGGGTCTGGCCCCGCATGTAAGACCATCCTATATATCCATGGCCGTGCCCAAGCAGCCCGCCGTCCAACGGGCGGCAGGCGGTTTCTTGGTCCGGCAGACGGGCAAGCCGGCGATAGATAGGGGACCGGGGTTGGCACGTCAAGCCATTGCAGATGCCGGAGTTTGTTGATTATCAATAGCTTGGAAATTTTCTCAGCTTTTGCTGCCCGGTTTCGTATCGATCTCCGGGGCCATTCCGGGGGAATTGGCAAGTCAGGGGGAACCATGTTGCGGACTCGCTTCACTGAAGCCTTGAAGGACGCCATGCGGGCCAAGGACCAGCGCGCGATCTCGACCGTGCGGCTGATCCTGGCGGCGCTGAAGGACCGGGACATCGCTGCGCGGGCGCGCGGCGTGCAGGACGGCATCGGCGAGGAGGAGATCCTGGCCATGCTGCAGACCATGGTGAAGCAGCGCCGCGAATCGATCGCGCTCTACGAACAGGGCGGGCGTTGCGAGCTGGCCGAGCAGGAGCGCGAGGAAATCGCCATCATCGAGGGTTTCATGCCGCGCCAGCTTTGCGGGCGCGAGCTCGAAGGGGCGATCCGCCAGGTGCTGGACGAGGTGCAGCCGGCCGGGCTCAAGGACATGGGCCGGGTGATGGCGGCGCTGAAGGCGCGCTATGCCGGCCAGATGGATTTCGCCGCCGCGAGCGGCATGGTGCGGGCGGCGCTGGTCTAGGAGCGGCCGGCGGCGCTAGACTGCCGCCCGGCCTTGGCTTGATCCCGCTGGGAAGGCGTTGTCATCGCGATGTCCATCCCCCCGTCATTCCTGGAGGAGATCCGCGGCCGCGTCGCGGTGTCGGAGGTGGTGGGCAAGCGCGTGCGCCTGACGCGCAAGAACCGCGAGTTCTCCGGCCTCTGCCCCTTCCATAACGAGAAGACGCCGTCCTTCACGGTGAATGACGAGAAGAGATTCTATCACTGCTTCGGCTGCGGCGCGCATGGCGACGTGCTGAAGTTCGTGATCGAGACCGAGGGGCTGGGCTTCGTGGAGGCGGTGGAGCGGCTGGCGGGGATGGCCGGGCTGGCGATGCCGGCGGCCGACCCCCAGGCGATGCGCCAGGCCGCGCGGCGCAGGGGGCTGGAGGAGGCGGTGGAGGCTGCCTGCCGCTGGTTCCAGCAGCAGCTCGCCGGCCACGCCGGTGCCGCCG
>CAZEQG010000363.1:0-3807 GCA_964514295.1 uncultured Alphaproteobacteria bacterium | reverse complement strand
CGGCGCGGCGCTGCGGCGGCGGCGCGGGCGTGGCAGCAGGCCGAGCACGCCCTGCGGCAGGAACAGGATCACCGCCACCAGGATCAGCCCCACGGCCGCGCGCCCGGCCACCGCATAGTCGCCGGCGGTCACCGCATAGAACAGGATGGTGATGGCGGTCGCCCCCACCGCCGGCCCCGCCCAGTGGCGGCTGCCGCCAAGGATGCTCATCAGCACGACGCTGAGCGGCACGGTCACCGAGAAGGTCTCCGACACCGTGACATAGGACACGAACACCGCATGGATGCCGCCGGCAAGCCCGGCAAGCCCACAGGACAGACCAAGCGCCAGCAGCTTGAAGCGGTAGCTCGGCACGCCCATGACCTCGGCCACATCCTCGTCGTCATGGATGGCGAACAGCCCGGCGCCGAATTTCGAGGCGTGCACCAGATAGGCCGCCAGCATGGCGAGCGAGGCCGCGACCAGCCCCATCAGATAGATGTCGCTGGCCGGCGTCGGGCCGAGGCGCGGCGCGTCGACACCGATCAGATAGATGCCCTGGCCGCCATCGATGCGGGTGTTGAGGATGATGGTCGCGAGCACGAAGGTGACCGCCAGGGTCAGCAGCGCGAACAGCTCGCCGCGCACGCTGCGCACCCGGAACACCACCGCCCCCAGCGCCACGCCCAGCACCGAGGCCACCAGCACCGCCGCCGGCAGGGTGGCCAGGAACGGCCAGTCCTGCCGGCCGGCGAGATAGGCGGTGGCATAGACGCCGGCGCCGAAGAAGGCGCCGTGGCCGAAGGAGAAGTAGCCGGTGTAGCCCGACAGGATGTTCCACGACAGCGCCAGCACCATCCAGTGGAACACCAGGTAGAGGAAGGATTCGTAGAAGGCCGGCAGCCCGGCCCAGGGCAGGAGCGCCAGCCCCGCCGCGCCGGCCAGGATCGCGCCCAGGCTGCGGGTCATCTCACGCCTTCCCCGGCCGCAGCAGCAGCATGGCGATCAGCAGCGAGAAGGACACGATCGGCGCCCAGGAGGGGGCGGCCACCACCATGGTGACGGCCTCGCTGACGCCGATGATGATGCCGGCGATCAGCGGCCCGGTGGCGCTGCCGAGCCCGCCCAGGATCACGGCCGCGAAGACCACGCCGACCCAGGCGAAGATCTGCGTCGGCGTCAGCGTGAAGGTGAGGGCGAGGCAGATGCCGGCAACCGCCGCCAGCGCCAGGCAGGTGCCGGCCAGCAGCAGCGGGAGGGCGCGCTGGTTCACCCCGAAGGCGGCGGCGATGGCGGCGTCCTCGGCCATCGCCCGCATCGCCTTGCCGAGGTCGGTGAAGCGCATCGCCGCCCAGATGGCGATCGCGAAGGCGGCCGAGAGCACCAGCGTCAGCAGCTCCGGCACCGGCACGAACAGGCCGGCCACCACGAACTTCATCTCGGCGTATTCCGAGTTGAGCTTGCGGAAATCGGCCGTCCACAGGTGCTGGATCAGGCTCTCCAGCACCACCGTCAGGCCGAACGTGACGAGCAGCGAGCTGAAGGCGCTGATCCGGAAACGCGCCAGCGCCCATTGCATGGCCACCCCGATGGCAAAGAACAGCGGCGGCAGGATGAGAAGGGCGAGCAGCGGGTCGATCCCCCACACGCTCGCCATGTGGTAGCACAGATAGGCCGACAGGAAGACGAAGCCGAAATGCGACAGGTTGATTTGCCGCAGCAGGCCCCAGGACAGCCCCAGGCCCAAGCCGATCAGCCCGTAGAGGCCGCCCAGGAAGATCCCGGACAGGATCGACTGGACGAGCAGGTTCAGGCTTGGGAGGGTCATCGCCCGGGGGCCGGCGTTGCGGAGGGATCAGCCCGTCACTGGGTGCGGATCGTCGCACCCGGGGCGGCATAGGCCTTTGGCCACACCGTCACCCAGTTGCCGTCCTGGACCTGCTTGATGCGCATCAGATCGTCGCCGAAATTGTTGCCCCGGTCGAAGCGCAGCACGCCCTGGATGGTCTGCACCTGGTTGACCTTCAGCCAGTCGGCCAGCTTGCGGTCGTCCAGGCTCTTGGTGGCGGTCACCGCCGCCTCCAGGATCTGCCAGGCGGAGAAGGAGGCGGCGGCCTGCACCTCGACCTTGGCATAGGGGAAGCCGGCGGCCTTGGCGCGCTCGCCGTAGGTGGCGACGAACTGCTTGGCGACGGCGCTGTCGGTATAGGGGGGATGTTCCTCGAAGATGGTCAGCGACAGGGCGTTGCGGCCCTCCGGCGCCTGGGTCATCGGGCCGGGCGCGGGATAGAGGTGGAAGTGCAGCGGCGGCGTGTAGTCGATCTTCTTCATCGCCTCCAGCAGCATGTTGCCCTCAAGGCCGATGTTGCCGACCCACACCAGGTCGGGCTTGGCGTCCTTCACGCGGGCGGCGATCGGCCCGAAGTCGCGGTTGCCGAACTCCCACTCCAGGAACAGCACCTCCGTCAGGCCGCGCTTCTTGGCGACCTCGCGCCCGCCCAGCGACATGAAATGGACGGAGGGGAACTTGCTGGTGACGATGGCGATGGTCTTGGGCGGGTTCGGCAGCGAGGCCATGGCATCGAACAGCGTGTTCGACACCGTGGTGCCGGGATCGGGCCCGATCGACCAGGCCGGGAAATGCATCTCGTACTTCGCCAGCGAAGGGATGCCGAAGGTGTGGTGGATCAGCATCTTGTTGTAGCGCTGCGCGACGCCCATGGCCGACAGGATGGCGCCGGTGGCGTAGGGGCCCATCAGCAGGTCGACCTTGTCGGCGGTGACGAGCTGCTCGTAGAGCGTGCGGGCGAGATCGGGGCGGGACTGGTCGTCCTTGACGATCCACTCGACCGGCCGGCCCAGGAGGCCGCCACGCTTGTTCAGGTCCTCGACATAGATCTCGCCGACCAGCTTGTGCACCAGCGCCGTCGCCGACAGCGCGCCGGTCAGCGCCAGCGTGCTGCCGATGCGGATCGGCGCGGCCGACTGGGCGAGCGCCGGTTGCGGGGCCGCGAGGCCGAGCAGGCCGGCGACCGTCGCCGCCAGCGCGGCGACCTTCAGCGTCACTCTCATCTGTTCCTCCCTGTGCGAAGTTGCCGGAAGCCTTGGCGGCCTCACTCGTTGACGATCGAATTCCGCAGCACGCCCACGCCTTCGACCTCGACCTCCACGCTGTCGCCCGCCTTCATGAACACGGGCGGCTTGCGCGCGAAGCCGACGCCGGCCGGCGTGCCGGAGATGATCACGTCGCCCGGCAGCAGCCTCATCACCTCCGAACAGGTGCTGACCAGGGTGGCAACGTCGAAGATCATGTCGCGGGTGTTGGCATCCTGCAGCACCTCGCCGTTCAGCCGGCACTGGATGCGCAGCCCCCGGGCACCCGCCGGCAGCTCTTCGGCCGTCACCAGCTCGGGTCCGAAGGCGGCGGTGGCGTCGAAGTTCTTGCCGATCATCCACTGGTGGGACTTGAACTGGTAGTCGCGGATCGAGCCGTCATTGAACAGCGAATAGCCGGCGACATGGTCGAGCGCGCGCTCCTTGGCGATGTAGCGCCCGGCGGTGCCGATGATCACCGCAAGCTCGGCCTCATAGTCGAACTGGTCCGACACTTTCGGCTTCACCAGCGGCGCGCCATGGGCGACCCAGGAACTGGGGAAGCGGTGGAACAGCACCGGATACTTCGGTGCGTCCTTGTAGGGGCTCTCGGCCGCATGGTCGATGTAGTTGAGGCCGACGGCGATGGCATGGGCAGGGACCAGCACCGGCGCCAGCAGCGTGGCGGCGGCGAAAGGCGTGCCGGGCCCGGCCGCGGCCAGCGCCGCCTTCGCT
>CAZEQG010000362.1:0-3830 GCA_964514295.1 uncultured Alphaproteobacteria bacterium | reverse complement strand
CAGCTCGCCCCGGCCGGGCGTGAAGGCCTCCGCGTCAAGCCCGATGCGGGCGGCGATGCCAGGGTCGAAGAAGCGCGACAGCGCCCCGGCACGCGCCTCCTGCGCCACCGCGCGCACCAGCAGCCGCCGCGCCCGGGCGATGGCCAGCGCCAGGATCGCCGTTGTCAGCAGGATCGAGACGATCTTGTCGATCTCGGCGCCAACCAGCAGCCGGGCCGAGGTCATGTACTCGACATAGTCGCGGGTCACCCCGCCGCCGCCCGGCCCGGCCAGGGCATGGCCCACCAGCACCAGCCAGAAGACGGCCGCGCAGCAGCCGGCGAACACCAGGTAGCGCACCTCGAAACGCAGCGCCCGAAGGGCGATGAAGATGAACAGGTAGAGCAGCGTCGGCGCCTTGAGCGAGAAGGCCGGCGGCTGCATGTACTGGAGATGGAAGCTCCAGATCGTCACCATCAGCAGCGCCATGTCGACGATGACCGACAGATAGAGCATCGCCGGCTCCAGCGCCCGCCGATGGGCCAGGAACAGGCGCAGGACCGTGAAGGCGAGATAGAGCGCGATCGCATAGGGCGCCAGGTGCGGGCCGGCCCCCATCTTCGGGCTGGCCGTGTAGAGCGCCGCCAGCACCGCGCCGACCGCGAGCTGCACCCAGCCGATCAGGATCTCGCTCTCCTCCTGCTGCCGGCGGATCGCCTCGGCGACGCGCGGCGGCAGCGGCGGGGAAGGGGTGAACAGGCGGGCCAGCATCGGACCAGGGTGACAGACCTGCCGCCCGCGGCAAGGCGCAAGCGCGTGAGCGGCGATGGCGGCTAAGGCGCCAGCACCATGCCCTCGCGGGCGACCAGGGTGCCGGGGCGGCGGGCCTCGGCGGCGGCGGCGATGGCGTCCATGGTGTCATCATCATGGGCGGGCTCGTGGTGGAACACCACCAGGCGCCCGGCGCCGGCCGCCTCGACCAGGCGCACGCCCTCCTGCCAGGTCGAGTGGCCCCAGCCGCGGAAGCGCGGGAACTCCTCGTCCGTATAGGTCGAATCATAGATCACCAGATCGGCCCCGGCGATCAGCGACAGGATGTTGGCATCCGGCGCGCCCGGCACATGCTCGGTGTCGGTGACGTAGCAGATGGACCGCCCGGCATGATCGATGCGGTAGCCGGTGGCCCGGTTGGGATGGTTCAGCGGGGCGGTGCGCAGGGTCACGCCCGGCGCCGGATGCAGGGTCTGGCCCGCCCGGAAGTCGTTGAAGCTGACATCGGCCTTGAAGATGTCGAGCGGCACCGGGAACAGCGGCTCGCACATCATCGCCGACAGCACTTCCTTCAGGTTCAGCTCGGGCTTCAGATGGCCGGCCCACAGGCGGAAACGGTTCGCGGGCGAGAACAGCGGCCCGAAGAAGGGCAGGCCGTTGATGTGGTCGACATGGGTATGGGTGAAGAACAGGTCGCCCTCGACCGCGCCCTCTGCAGCCAGCGCCCGCCCCAGCACCCGGATGCCGGTGCCGGCATCGAAGATCAGCAGCCTTCCGCCCGCCCGCACCTCAAGACAGGAGGTATTGCCGCCATACCGCACCGTCTCCGGTCCCGGGCAGGGGATGCTGCCGCGCACCCCCCAGAAGCGGACGGTCAAGGGGCCGATGGTGGTGGCGGGCGTACCCATGACCTGAACCTAGGCAGCGGCCCGCCGATTTCCAAGCAAATTGGGCCGGCCGCATGGCTGCCACGCCGTCACGGCACCAGCCGGTAGCCCCCGGGATCGGTCACCAGGATCGCGGCATTGCCGGGATCGCGCTCGATCTTCTGGCGCAGGCGGTAGACATGGGTCTCCAGCGTGTGCGTGGTGATCCCGGCATTGTAGCCCCACACCTCGTTCAGCAGCACCTCGCGGCCCACCGTGCGGTCACCGGCCCGGTAGAGGAATTTCAGGATCGCCGTTTCCTTCTCGGTCAGGCGGATGCGCTTGTTGACGCGCGGGTCGACCAGCAGCTTTGCCGCCGGCTTGAAGCTGTAGGGGCCGATGGCGAAGACGGCATCGTCGCTTTGCTGATGGGTGCGGAGCTGGGCGCGGATGCGCGCCATCAGCACGTTCAGCCGGAAGGGCTTGGAGATATAGTCGTTGGCCCCGGCATCGAGGCCGAGGATGGTGTCGGCATCGGAATCCGCCCCGGTCAGCATCACGATCGGCGCCTTCAGGCCGGCCCGCCGCATCGCCCGGCAGCAATCGCGCCCGTCCATGTCCGGCAAGCCGACATCGAGCAGGACCAGGTCGACATGCTCCTTCTTCACGAGGTCCAGGGCCTTGGCGGCGTTCTCGGCCTCCATTGTCTCGAACTCGTCGTAGAGGTCGATCTGCTCGGCCAATGACTGACGCAGCGCCTCGTCATCATCGACCAGAAGAATCCGTTTCGATCCCGTCACGGTCTACCTCTCCACGATCACGCCCTTCCAGAAGGCGACATGCCCCCTGATACGGTGCGCGGCCGGCTTCGGATCGGGATAATACCACGCCGCATCGACATTCTCCGCCCCGCCGACATGCAAGGTGTAGTAGTGCGCCGTCCCCTTCCAGCCGCACACCGTCGTGGTGTCGGAGGGGCGCAGCAGCCTCGCGTCGACGCTGGCGGCCGGGAAGTAGATGTTGCCCTCCATCTCCTCCACGCTGCCGCTCTCGGCGATCACCGCGCCGTTCCAAAGTGCTCTTGCCATGGGTCCTCCCGTCACCTCCCGCCGCTCAGGGCGCCGGGCCCAGGATCTGGCGCAGGGCGGCGTCGAACAGCGCCTGGCCGGGATCGCCAAGGGCCGACAGCACGGTGAAATGGTCGCGCCCCTCGGGCATCATCTCCAGCACCGGCCGCCGGCCGGCCCGCCAGGCGGCGGCGTAGTCTCGCTGCTGGCGGTGGAACTCCTCGCTCTCCGCCCCGCCGACGGCCAGCAGCAGGGGGCCGCGCGGCCCCTGCGGCAGGGCATGCAGCGGGGAGAGCGCCCGCGCCTGGCCGGCATCGAGACGCAGATCGGCGTTGAGGAAGCTGAGACGGATCGGCTCCAGCTCATAGAGGCCGCTGACCGCGACGGCGCCGCGAAGGCCGGCGTGACGCGACAGGGCAAGGGCCGCCAGATGCCCGCCGGCCGAATGCCCCATGACGTGGACGTGGTTAGGATCGCCCCCGAAACGAGCGATGTTCGTGGCGATCCAGCCCAGGGCCGCGTCGATGTCGGCCACGATGTCGCCGATGCCGACGGCGGGGCAGAGGCGGTATTCCAGGTTCACGAAGCCGACGCCGGCGGCCACGAAGGCGGGGGCCAGGAAGGCGAACAGCTCCTTCTCCATCGCCCGCCAGTAGCCGCCATGGATGAACACCGCGACCGGCCAGGGCTGGCGGAGCGGCGGAAATATGTCGAGCCGCTGGCGCGCATCCGGCCCATAGGGCAGATCGAGTTCGGCGCTGAGCGCGGCTCTGGCGGCATCGCTGCCCGATTTCCAGGCGGCGACATGAGTGGCGAATTCGGGCACCCTTGCGCGGTTGTCATACTGCGCGTCGAGGGCCTTCTGGTCGTAGTCGCGGAATATCAGCATGGGCATACAGTGACGCGCGCATGGCAGCGCGGCAAGGGCATGTCTATATCTGTGGCCATGGATCCGACCGCCCTGCTCCACCGTGCGCTCGCCGATTTCCGGCGGGGCGCGCCCGTGCTGGTGACCAACCGCGCCCGTGCCTATGCCGCGGTCGCGATCGCGGCCGAGGTGATGCAGCCCGACAGCCTGGCGAGCCTGGTGCGGCTGGCCGGCTCCGCCCCGGTGCTGGCGCTGATCCCGCCCAGGGCACGCGCACTC
>CAZEQG010000361.1:0-3836 GCA_964514295.1 uncultured Alphaproteobacteria bacterium | reverse complement strand
GCGACGGCGGCAGCGCGCTCGCCGATGCCGAAGGCCTTGGTGGCGTGGAAGCTGACCACGCTGACCAGCCGCGAGGGCTGCAGCCCGTCGAAGCCGGCCGCGGCGTCGACCACCACGGGCAGGCCGGTCTGCGCCTGCACCGCTTCCCAGGCCGCCGTGTCCAGCCGGGCGCCGAAGGGCCGCACGCAAAGCACCGCCGCCACCGGCCCCGGCGCCTCGCCCAGCGCCGCGAGCAGGCCCTGCGGCTGGAGCTGCCAGCTTTCCTCGCAGACATCGATGAACCAGGGCCGCAGCCCCGCCAGCCTGACCGCGGCGGCGGTCGCGATATGGGTCCAGGCCGGCAGGGCGCAGAAGCTGCCCGGCGGCCCGGCGGCAACCGCGATCAGGGCGGCGGCGATGCCGACCGTGGCATTCGCGACGGCAACGACAGCTTCCCGCGGGCAGCCGAAGTGAAACCCCAGCGCCGCCTCGAAGCGGGCCGCGACCGGACCGAAATTCGTGTAGACGCGCGCCTTGGCGATGGCGGCCACATCGTCGGCGAACTCCTCGGGCTCGGGCAGGTTCGGGATGAACAGCGGCACGCGCCAGCCCTCGATGTCACGCGCCGGCATGCCGGCCCCCCTGTCGCGGCACCGGGACGGGCAGCCACTCCACCGCGCCGCAGACATGGTCGGCCGGCCACGGCGCCAGCGCCGCGCCGGTGAACAGCGACACGGTCATCGAGGTTTCATCGTAGCCCTGCATGGCGAAGCCCAGGGTCGAGCCGCCGATCCGCGACTGCATCTCGAAAGCGGTCAATCGTCCCTGATGATCGATGCGGCACTGCGCGCCAAAGGGGCCGCGATAGCCGAGGCGCCAAAGGCCGGCCGCCATCGCCGCCGCCATCGCACTGGCCGCCGGGGTGGTGTCGGTCAGCGCCAGCCTGAAGGGCCGGCCGTGGCGGTGCTGCACCTCCGCCAGGCAATGGGCGGCAAGCCGGCCCCCTTCGTCGACGATGCCACGGACCGAGAGGAAGTCCTCAAGGTCGCCGGGGCCTGTAAAGGCATGGCCGGCCGCTGGATCGGGCAGGCGGGCCAGCAGGTCGGGCGGCGGCGCGATATAGGGCTGGAAGGCCATGCCGCCAAGCTGCAGGCAATGCTCAAGCTGCGCCGGCGTGGCCACGACATAGACCCCGCGCGTGCCCGAGCCGCGGCGCGGCTTGGCGATCAGCGGAAGGCCGTGCCGGGCCGCGAGGGTCGCCACCGCCGGCGGATCGGCGGCGGTTTCGGCCATCGGCACGCCATGTCCGGCGGCAAAGCGTGCCATCGCCAGCTTGTCGCTCATCGCCTCGGCCCAGGCGGGCGGGCCGACCAGCAGCGGCGCGGCCAGTTCGGGCTGTCCGGCCCGCAGCAACCCCAGGGCCGGCAAGTCCTCGTCGCGGCAGGGGAAGGCAATCGCCGGCCTTTCGGCCGCCAGCACCGCAAGCATGTCGCGCGCGAAGCCGGCTGCATCGGCGACAGGCGCAACCTTGTGCACGCGGTCGCACAGCCGCGCCGCCGGGGTGTCCGGCTGCGAGGTCACGCCAATCAGCGTGACCGCGGGCCGGTGCCGGGCAAGGCAGCCAAGGATGCCTTCCGACACGCCGCCGCCGACGGACACAAGCATCACCTTCACGCTCATTGCATGGCCACATCGGGCAGCGCAATGAGCGGCGCAAACAGCATTCGCGCATTGGGCAGGCTGGCAAAGCAGCCCTTCACCCGCTCGCGGGCGGCCGCCGCCATGCCGGCCAGGGACGCGGGTTGCACACGGGCGCGGGTCACCGCATCCTCCAACCCATCGAGGCCGGGACCATAGGCAAGATAGTGGGAGCCCGCCCCGAAATGACGGTCCATGCCCGGCCCCCGCCGCTCGCACACCGGCACGCCCGCCGCCATGGCCCCGTAGACCCGCTCCGACACCGCCCCGATGATCCAGCGCGGCGGGACGGAGATCGCAAGGCGGCTGCGCCGCAGCAGCGCCGCCACGCCATCCGGCAGCATCGGCGGCAGCAGCGTGGCCCGCCGCGGCCCAAGGCAGGCAGCCGGCAGCCGCCCTTCATTGGTCACGATCACCCCCTCATGCGGCCACAACCGGCCGATGATGTCGAGGCGGACGCGTGCACTGACATGCTGGCAGGCGGCTTCGAGGATCATCCGCCCCTGGCCGCGCCAGGGAACGAGATCGGGGTCGGTTTCGGCGTAGACCGCCTCGGCCACCCGCCAGGCCGGCCGGGCGCTGTCGGCGGCGAGCGCGGCCGACAGCGCCAGCGCCAGTTCGACCCGCTGGGGCAGGATGTTGCGCAAGGGCGCCAGGGCCTGTTCGGGATCGCTCAGGCTGGCGACGAACAGGAAGGGAATGTCGCGGCCCGGCGCATCGACCGCTGCCACCTCGCGATGGTCGTCCTCGCAGTAGCGGCCGGTCGCATAGGCGACACCCCGGGGCCGGATCCCGGCGCCATCCAGGAAATCGGCGAAATGGATGTCGCGGGCGCTGATCACCGCGCGGTGGCGCAGCCTGTCGAGCGCGGCCAGATAGCTGGGGAAAAATGGCGGGTCGCCCAGGCGCAGGATCAGCGGGCCATGCGTCAGGTCGAGGATCACGGCCGCGCGCTCCCGCTCCTCCTCGCCCCGCCCCGGCCGGAACTGCGACCCGGCGACGGCATAGACCGCATCGTGGCGGCGCGCCAGCACGGCGCACAGCCCGGCGCGATCGAGCGCCGCGACGTCGACCGCATCCACCGCAGCGCCGAGCTGGCCGAGGGCAGCGACCAGTGTCAGGGTCTCCGAACGAAGCGTCGACTGGCTTGCCGGCAGGAACACGGCGATCCGGGGAGCACTGGACAGTTGCGCAATCCTCGTCGCCAAGCGGGCAGGGCCGCCACTAGACAACAGCCCCTGGCGAATGGACAGTCAATTCTGCCCGGCGGGCGATCCAGTGCCGGCATCGGCGCAAGGCAGGGTGACGATCATGGTGGTGCCGTGACCCTGGCGCGTCTGCCCCTCGATCCGGCCGCCATGCTGCTCCACCAGGGTGCGGGCAAGCGCCAGCCCGATGCCGGTGCCGCGCACGCTGCCATCGATGCTGGGGCTGAGCTGGGTGAACACGGCAAAGGCATGCGGCAGGTCTTCCGGGTTCATGCCGATGCCGGTATCGCTGACCCGGACCTCGATCGCCTGGCCGACCCGGCGCGCCGCCAGCGCCACGCTGCCGCCGCCGGGCGTGAACTTGACCGCATTTGACAGCAGGTTGACGAACACCTGCTGCAGCGCCCGCCGGTCTGCCTCGATCACCGGCAGGCCGGGCTCCACCGTGACCGTGAAGTTCAGGGACGCATCCTGCGCCTTCGGGCGGATCGCCCGGGCCGCCCCCTCGATCACCGCGCCGATATCGACCGGCATGGTGCTGAGCCGCATGTAGCCGGCCTCGATCTTCGCCAGGTCCAGGATGTCGTTGATGGTGTCGAGCAGTACCTCGCCGCTGTCCCGGATGTCGGCGGCATAGTCGCAGTAGCGGTCAAGCGCATCCGGTCCGAAGGCGCGGTCGCGGATCATCTCGGCAAAGCCGATGATGGCGTTCAGCGGCGTGCGCAGCTCGTGGCTCATGTTGGCAATGAAGTCCGACTTCGCCTGGCTGGTCTGGCGCAGCAGCAGGCGCGCCTCGGCCAGCTCCTGCTCGCGGGCCTTCAGGGTGGCGATGTCGGTCAGCGCCAGCACCATGCCGCCGCCCGGCATCGGCCGGGCCCGCAGGCGCAGCCAGCGGCCGCCGGGAAGCCGGTGCTCCACGTCGTCGCCCTGCCGGGCGAAGGCCGCCAGCCG
>CAZEQG010000360.1:0-3852 GCA_964514295.1 uncultured Alphaproteobacteria bacterium | reverse complement strand
CGGCACCCGCAGCCGCCGCTGCGCCGGCCCCGGCCGCCGAGATGCCGGGCATGCCCGCCTACACGGCAGTGCCCAACAGCACCATCCGCAAGGTGATCGCCCGGCGGCTGACCGAATCGAAGGTCACCGCCCCGCATTTCTACCTGAACATGGATTGCGAGATCGACGCGCTTCTGAAGCTGCGCCAGCAGCTCAACGACGCGGCGCCGAAGGAAGGGCCGGGCGCCTACAAGCTGTCGGTCAACGACATGGTGATCAAGGCGGCGGCGGTGGCGCTGAAGCGGGTGCCCGCAGCCAACGCCGCCTGGACCGAGGCCGCGATCAGGCGCTGGCACGCGGCCGACATCTCGGTCGCCGTGGCCATTCCGGACGGGCTGATCACGCCGATCATCCGGTCGGCCGAGACCAAGGGCCTGGCCGCGATCTCGGCCGAGATGAAGGATCTCGCCGCCCGCGCACGCGCCGGCAAGCTGAAGCCGGAGGAGTTCCAGGGCGGCACCTTCTCGATCTCCAACCTGGGCATGTACGGCATCACCTCCTTCGCCGCCGTGATCAACCCGCCGCAGGGCGCGATCCTGGCGGTCGGGGCCGGCGAGCCGCGGGCGGTGGTGAAGGACGGCGCGCTCGCCATCGCCACGGTGATGACGGTGACGCTGTCGGTCGACCACCGCGTGGTGGATGGCGCCGTCGGTGCGGAGTTCCTGGCCGCCTTCAAGTCGATCATCGAGAACCCGCTGTCGATGCTGGTATGAGGGGGCGAGCATGTCCGACACATTCGACCTGATCGTCATCGGCGGCGGTCCCGGCGGCTATGTCGCGGCCATCCGCGGCGCGCAGCTCGGCCTCAGGGTCGCCTGCGTCGAGCGCGAGCATCTGGGCGGCATCTGCCTGAACTGGGGATGCATCCCGACCAAGGCGCTGCTGCGCTCTTCCGAGGTCCACCATCTGCTCCAGCATGCCGGCGACTACGGCTTCAGCGTCGACAACATCCGCTTCGACGCGGCCAAGATCGTGGCCCGCAGCCGGGCGGTGGCAAGCCAGCTTTCGCGCGGCATCGGGCATCTGCTGAAGAAGAACAAGGTCACGGTGGTCGATGGCAGCGGCCGGCTCGACGGTGTCGCGGGCGGGCTGCGCAAGGTCGCGGTCACCGCCAAGGACGGCAAGGTCACGGCGCTGACGGCCCGGAACGTGATCCTGGCAACCGGCGCCCGCGCCCGCGCGCTGCCCGGGCTGGAGCCCGACGGCAGGCTCGTGTGGACCTACAAGGAGGCGATGGTGCCGCCGGCGATGCCGAAGTCCCTGCTGGTCGTGGGGTCCGGCGCCATCGGCATCGAGTTCGCGTCCTTCTACCTCAACATGGGCGTGAAGGTGACCGTGGTCGAGGTGATGGACCGCATCCTGCCGGTTGAGGACGAGGAGATCAGCGCCTTCGCCCACAAGGCGTTCCTGAAGCAGGGCATGGTGATCCACACGGGGGCCACGGTGAAGGCGCTGAAGAAGGGGGCGGACAGCGTGACCGCCACCATCGAGGCGGCCGGAAAGGCCAGCGAGATCACCGTCGACCGGGTGATCCTGGCCGTCGGCATCGTCGGCAATACCGAAGGGATCGGCCTGGAAGGCACCAAGGTGAAGGTCGACCGCACCCATGTGGTGACGGATGGCTATGGCGCCACCGGCGAGCCCGGGGTCTATGCCATCGGCGACCTTGCCGGGCCGCCCTGGCTGGCGCACAAGGCCAGCCACGAAGGCGTCATCTGCGTCGAGAAGATGGCAGGCGTGAAGGATGTCCACCCGCTCGACACCGGCAACATCCCCGGCTGCACCTATTGCCGGCCGCAGATCGCCTCGGTCGGGCTGACGGAGAAGAGGGCGCGCGAACTGGGCCGGCAGGTCAGGGTCGGCCGCTTCCCCTTCATCGGCAACGGCAAGGCGATCGCGCTGGGCGAGCCGGAAGGGCTGGTGAAGACCGTGTTCGATGCCGCCACCGGCGAGCTTCTGGGGGCCCACATGGTCGGCGCCGAGGTGACGGAGATGATCCAGGGCTATGCCATCGCCCGTACCCTGGAATCGACCGAAGCGGAGCTGATGCACACGGTGTTCCCGCATCCCACCCTTTCCGAAATGATGCACGAGGCCGTGCTTGATGCCTATGGCCGGGCGCTCCATTTCTAGAGCGTGCGCCGCCGTCGCGCTCATGGTGGTGCTGAGCCTGCTGGCTGCCTGCGACAGCATCCGTGACCTCGGCTGCGGCACGCGGGAATCCCTGTGTGCCCAGCAATGCCGCGCGGCCGAGGCGGATGGGCGCGCCGCCTGCCTGGAACGCTGCCGGTCCGGGAACCCTTGCCGCGGAGGCTGAGACGTGGATAGCGACCTGCCATTGGCCCCCCGGCTGCGCCACCCGGAGAAGGCCCACAAGCCCGACAACCCGGTGCGGCTGAAGAAGCCCGACTGGATCCGGGTGAAGGCGCCGGTCAGCCGCGAATATGCCGAGACCCGCGACCTGATGCGGCGGCTGAAGCTGAACACGGTGTGCGAGGAGGCGGCCTGCCCGAATATCGGGGAGTGCTGGGCCAAGAAGCACGCCACGGTGATGATACTGGGCAGCGTGTGCACCCGGGCCTGCGCCTTCTGCAACGTCGCGACCGGCCGGCCGGACCTGCTGGACCCGCATGAGCCCGAGCATGTGGCCGAGGCGGTGGGCGCCATGGGGCTTGCCCATGTCGTGGTCACCTCAGTCGACCGCGACGACCTGGAGGATGGCGGGGCGGGGCATTTCGCCCGCACCATCCGGGCCATCCGGGCCGCCGCGCCAGCGACCACGATCGAGGTGCTGACACCCGACTTCCTGCGCAAGGAGGGCGCGCTGGAGCAGGTGGTGGAGGCGCGCCCGGACGTCTACAACCACAACCTGGAGACGGTGCCGCGCCTCTATCCGGCCATCCGCCCGGGCGCCCGCTATTTCCACTCGCTTCGCCTGCTCGACCGGGTCAAGCAGCTCGACCCGTCGATCTTCACCAAGTCCGGGCTGATGGTGGGCCTTGGCGAGGGCCGGCAGGAAATCCATCAGGTTATGGACGATCTGCGGGTGGCCGATGTCGACTTCATCACCCTCGGCCAGTATCTGCAGCCCACGCCCAAGCATGCCGCGGTGGCGGAGTTCGTGACCCCGGACAGCTTCAAGGACTATGAGCGCATGGCCTATGCGAAGGGATTCCTGATGGTGTCCGCCTCGCCGCTGACCCGCTCTTCGCATCACGCCGGCGAGGATTTCGCAAGGCTCCGGGCGGCCCGCGAGGCCAGGGGCAGCGCCGGGTGACCGCTGCGCGATGATTTCTCATGCCGAGCGGCGCCTGGTGCCCTATGCGCCCCGCCAGGTCTTCGACATCGTCGCCGATGTGGCCCGCTATCCGGAGTTCCTGCCCTGGTGCGTGGCGGCCCGCATCCGCACCCGCAAGGAGGCGGAGATCGTGGCCGACCTGGTGATCGGCTTCAGGATGATCCGCGAGCGCTTCACCTCCCGCGTCGGGCTCGACCCCGAGGGCGGCGAGATCCGCATGGTCCAGGCCGACGGGCCGTTCCGGGTGCTGACCGGCCACTGGCGCTTCCTGCCGGCCGAGGGCGGCACCGAGATCGAGTTCGAGGTCAGCTTCGAGTTCCGCTCCCGCGCCCTTCAGGCCCTGATCGGCCTGCTGTTTCACGACGCCGTCAGGCGCATGGTGGCGGCCTTCGAGGCCCGCGCGCGCGCCCTCTACGGACCGGGAGCCACGCTGCCCGCCCCGGCCTGAGGGGCGGCTGCGGCAGCCTCGCCGATCATCGCCAGGGCGCGCTCCACGGTCGCCTGGCGCACCGCCG
>CAZEQG010000359.1:0-3878 GCA_964514295.1 uncultured Alphaproteobacteria bacterium | reverse complement strand
ACGATGTAGCTGTGGCCCGTGCCCCAGCCCACATCGGCCGTGCACCAGTAGATCTCGCCATCATGGTAGTCGAAGACGTACTGGTGCGTCATCGAGGCAAAGACCAGATAGCCGCCGGAGGTGTGCAAGACCCCCTTGGGCTTGCCGGTGGAGCCCGAGGTGTAGAGGATGAACAGCGGGTCCTCCGCCCCCATCGGTTCCGCCGGGCTGTCGGGCGAGGCCGCGGCCATCGCCTCGTGATACCAGACGTCGCGCCCCTCGACCCAGCCGATGCCGCCGCCGGTGCGGCGCACCACCAGCACCTTGGCGACGCCCGGGCAGCTTGCCAGCGCCGCGTCGGTATTGGCCTTCAGCGGCACCTTGCGGCCGCCGCGCAGCCCCTCGTCGGCGGTGATCACCACGGCGCTGTCGCAGTCCTGGATGCGGCCGGCCAGCGAATCCGGCGAGAAGCCGCCGAACACCACGGAGTGGATGGCCCCGATGCGGGCGCAGGCCAGCATGGCATAGGCCGCCTCCGGGATCATCGGCAGGTAGATGGTCACCCGGTCGCCCTTCTTGACGCCTAGCCCCTTCAGCACGTTGGCCAGCCGGCAGACATGGCCGTACAGCTCGCCATAGGTGATGATCTGGTGCTCGCGTGGGTCGTCCCCCTCCCAGATGATGGCGGTGTCGTTGGCCTTGGTGGCAAGGTGGCGGTCGATGCAGTTGGCCGCCACGTTCAGCACGCCATCCTCGAACCAGCGGATGCGCACATCGCCGGTGAAGTCGACGTCCTTCACCTTGCGATAGGGCTTGATCCAATCCAGCCGCTTTCCCTGCTCCGCCCAGAAACCTTGAGGATCGGCGATCGAGCGCTGGTAGAGCTGCTGGTACTGCGTCGCGTTCACCCAGGCGGAGGCGGCAAGCTCGTCGGACACGGGGAAGATCGAAGTCTGCATGACGGCGCGTCGCTCCCGGGGCTAGGACAGGTTTTGCGAGTGATTATCCAGGCTTTGCCCCGGGATGACAAGGCGAGCCCCGGCGGTTAGGGTGGAGCGATGATTCGTGTGCTGCTCCTGCTGGCCCTGCTTGTCGGCGCCAGCCCCCTGTCCGCCCAGCCCTCCGCCCCCGCCGACCAGGCCGGCCCCGATCCGGCCGCCGTCGAGGCGCTGATCCGCAGCCTGGAGGATCCCGAACAGCGCGCGCAGCTGATCGGCCAGTTGCGGCTGCTGATGGCGGCCAAGCCCGTCCCGGCGCCCACGGTGCTGCCGGACGAGGTGGCCGGGCGGTTCCTGTCGGCGGTGTCGAACGCGGTGGCCGCCGGCAGCGTCCAGATATCGCGGGCGGTCGATGCCTTCGGCAACCTGCCCGCGCTCTGGCACTGGGCGGCCTATACCGCGACCGACCCCTATTCCCGCCAGCGCCTGCTCTCCATCCTCGGCAGCATCATCCTGGTGATCGGTGCGGCGCTGGCCGCCGCCTGGCTGGTGCGCCACGCCGCCGCGCGCCCGCTCGCCGCCGTCGAAGGTGCCCCGCACGACACCTTGGGCCTGCGCCTGCTGCACATGGTGGAGCGGGCGGGGCTGCTGCTGCTGCCGGTGGCGGCCTTCCTGGCCGTCGGCTATGGCACGCTGACCGCACTCAACGCCGAGGTGGTGACGCGCCTGTCGGCGCTGGTGCTGATCAATGCCGGGGCGATCGGGCAACTGGTGCTGCTGCTGGCGCGGATGGTGCTGGCGCCCGACGTGCCGGCGCTGCGCCCGCTGCCGCTGGCCGATGAGACCGCGAACTACCTCTACCTGTGGGTGCGGCGCTTCACCGCCGTCGTCGTCTTCGGGCAGTTCGGGGCCGAATCGGCCCTGCTGGTCGGGGTGCCGCTGGCCGCCCATGGGCTGATCCTGAAGCTGGTCTACCTCACGCTCACGGCGATGGCGGTGGTGTTCATCCTGCAGGTGCGCCAGCCGGTGTCGGACGTCCTGCGCGGCCGGGCCGGGCGCGAGGATATGCCGGGCCTTGCCGTGCTGCGCCAGCGCGTGGCCGACATCTGGTATCTGCTGGCCATCCTCTATGCCGCGGCCCTCTACGTGGTGTGGGCGCTGGAGGTGGATGGCGGCTTCGAATACATCGCGCTGTCCACCCTCGCCTCCGGGCTGGTGCTGCTGCTGCTGGGGCTGGCGCGCGGCGGCATCCGCACCCTGATCGGCCACGGCTTCTCGCTGCCGGCCGAACTGAAGCGGACCTATCCGGGGCTGGAGGCGCGGGCCAACCGCTACCTGCCGCTGCTCTACCGCGGCCTCGACCTGGCGGTGATCGTGCTGTCGGTGTTCATGCTGCTGGAGGCGTGGTCGATCGATTCGCTCGGCTGGTTCGTCACCGTGTTCGGCCAGCGCGCCATCAGCAGCCTGATCACCATCGCGCTGATCCTGCTGCTGTCGGTGGCGCTGTGGGAGGCGGTCAGCGCGCTGATCGAGGGCCAGCTCCGGCGGCTCGACAGCGAGGGGGTGTCCAGCCGGCGGGCGCGCACCCTGCTGCCGCTGTTCCGGCGGGCCATCTCGATCGTGCTGGTGGTGATGGTGGGGCTGATCGTGCTGTCGGAGATCGGCATCAACATCGCCCCGCTGCTGGCCGGCGCCGGCGTGGTCGGGCTTGCCGTCGGCTTCGGCGCGCAGACGCTGGTGAAGGACGTGATCACCGGCCTGTTCATGCTGGTCGAGGACACCATCAATGTCGGCGACGTGGTGCAGCTCGCCGGGCGTGCCGGCGTGGTCGAGAGCATCTCGGTGCGCACCATCCGCCTGCGCGACCAGGCCGGATCGGTCCACACCATCCCCTTCAGCGCCGTCGACACCATCCAGAACATGACCAAGGACTTCTCCTTCGCCGTGCTGGACATCGGCGTCGACTACCGCGAGGACGTGGACAAGGTGTGCCGGGTGCTGCGGGCGGTGGACGAATCGCTGCGCGCGGACGAGGAGTTCCGCCACGCCATACTGGCGCCGCTGGAGGTGCTGGGCATCGAGCAGTTCCAGGATTCGGCCGTGGTCATCCGCATCCGCTCCAAGACCCTGCCCGGCAGCCATTGGCGCGTCGGCCGCGAGTTCCGCCGCCGGGTGAAGATGCGCTTCGATGCGGAAGGCATCTCGATCCCCTTCCCGCAGCGCACCGTCCATCTGGTGCAGGGCGGCCCGGCCGCCGCGCCGCCGCCATCGCCGCCGCCGTCAGGAGCGGCGGAACGGCAGTAGCAGCAGCCCGGCAAGGCCGCGCTCGGCCGCCCCCTCGGCGCCGATCGGCATGTCCGGCCGGCGCGCCGTCGGGCTGCGGCTGGCGAACAGCCGGTCCCACAGGCTGAGGATGGTGGCGTAGTTGGAATCGGTGTCGCGCCTGACCGCGTGGTGGTGCACCCAATGGATCGACGGGGTGACCACCAGCCAGGACAGCGCGCGCTCCAGCCCCGCCGGCAGCTTCACGTTGGAGTGGTGGAAGATCGCCGCCAGCAGGATCAGCGCCTCGAAGGCCACGACCGAGGTGAGCGGGATGTCGAAGGCCATCACCACCACCGCCCGGACCAGGGCGGACAGCGCCACCTCACCCGGATGGAAGCGCAGCGCGCTGGTGACGTCGAGGAACTGGTCGCGGTGGTGCACCTGGTGGAAGCGCCAAAGCACCGGCAGCGCGTGGTTTGCCCGGTGCCAGGCATAGATCCACAGGTCGAGCAGCAGCAGATCGGCCAGCAGCCCCGCCGTCCAGCCCGGGCGCAGGCCAAGCGGATGGGCCGCCGCCGCCGTCGTCAGCGGCACCACGATGGCGATCGACAGCAGGGCATTGCCGGCCCACAGCCCGAGATTGCGCACCACCCGCCGCTCGCCCGCCGGGCGCCGGGCCGCCGGGGCCAGGCGCGC
>CAZEQG010000358.1:0-3885 GCA_964514295.1 uncultured Alphaproteobacteria bacterium | reverse complement strand
CGCTCGGCCTCGCCGACCGCGGCGTCATCGCCCCCGGCCGGCGCGCCGACCTGGTGGTGGTGGACGACAGCGACCCGAACCTGCCGGCCGTCGCCGCCACCTATGTCGCCGGCCGCACCGCCTACCGCACCGAGGCGGTGCGCGCCGCCGCCTGAGGCCGGTTCGGGCTGAGCCATGTTGACCTGCGTGGCGGCCATGATATCACCAGGGCGATGCCGCTCGACATGCTCCCCTCGGTCTGCCCCCATGACTGCCCCAGCACCTGCGCGCTGGAGGTGGAGCGGATAGACGCGCGCACCATCGGGCGGGTGCGCGGGGCGGCCGGCAACAGCTATACGGCCGGCGTGGTCTGCGCCAAGACGGCGCGCTATGCCGAGCGGGTGCACCACCCCGACCGGCTGCGCACCCCGCTGCTGCGCCACGGCCCCAAGGGCAGCCGGCAGTTCCGCGAGATCGGCTGGGATGAGGCGCTGGACCGTGTCGCCGCCGCCTTCCAGGAGGCCGCCGCCCGGCATGGCGCGGAAGCGGTGTGGCCCTACTACTATGCCGGCACCATGGGCCTGGTGCAGCGCGACGGCATCAACCGCCTGCGCCATGTGATGGGCTACAGCCGGCAGGATTCAACCTTCTGCGTGACCCTGGTCGATGCCGGCTGGAACGCCGGGGTCGGCGGCAAGATCGGCGTCGACCCGCGCGAGATGGCGGAGGCCGACCTGATCGTGATGTGGGGCGGCAACCCGGTTGCCACCCAGGTCAACGTGATGACCCACATCGCCCGTGCCCGCAAGGAGCGCGGGGCGAAGCTGGTGGTGGTCGACCCCTACCGCAGCGGCACGGCCGAGGCGGCCGACATGCATCTGATGCCGCGCCCCGGCACCGATGGGGCGCTGGCCTGCGCGGTGATGGGGGTGATCCTGGCCGAGGGGCTGGCGGACAGGGATTTTCTGGCCGAGCGCACCGATTTCACGGCCGCGGTGGAGGCGCACCTGCGCGGCTGGACGCCCGAACGGGCGGCCGCGGTGACCGGCGTGCCCGCCGCCGCCATCCTGGCCTTCGCCCGGCTGTATGGCGGCACGCCGCGGGCCTTCCTGCGCCTGGGCTATGGCCTGTCGCGCAGCCGCAACGGCGCGGCCCAGGTCCATGCCGTGTCCTGCCTGCCGGCGCTCACCGGCGCCTGGAAGCATCGCGGCGGCGGCGCCCTCTATTCGCTGTCGCGCATCTACCACTGGGACAAGACGCTGATCGAGGGGCTGGACGCCGTTGATCCCGCCACCCGCGTGCTTGACCAGGCGCAGATCGGCCGCGTGCTGACCGGCGACGCCACGGCGCTGCGCGGCGGGCCGCCGGTGACCGCGATGCTGGTGCAGAACACCAACCCGGCGGTGGTGGCGCCGGAGTCGCTGACGGTGCGCCGCGGCCTGTCGCGGGAGGACCTGTTCTTGTGCGTGCACGAGCAGTTCCTGACCGACACCGCGGCCTATGCCGATGTGGTGCTGCCGGCCACCAGCTTCCTTGAGCACCCCGACCTCTACCAGGCCGGCGGCCATCCGCACATCCAGGTCGCCCGGCCCGTGATCGAACCCTTCGCCGACTGCCGCAGCAACCACGCCGTGCTGTGCGGACTGGCGGCAAGGCTGGGCGCCGATCACCCGGGCTTCCGGATGTCGGAGTGGGAGCTGATCGACGCCACGCTGAAGGCCTCGGGCTGGCCCGGCGCCGATACGGTGGCGGACAGCCGCTGGCTCGACGTGATGCCGGCCTTCGCCGATGCCCATATGCTGAATGGCTTCCCGCAGCCGGACGGGCGGTTCCGCTTCCGGCCGGACTGGCAGGCGATCGGCCCGGCACATGGCGCGATGTCGGCCCTCCCGGATCATCTGCCGGCGATCGAGGAGGCCGACGACGAGCATCCCCTGCGCATGGTGACCGCACCCGCTCGCCAGTTCCTCAACACCACCTTCACCGAGACGCCGGGCAGCCTGGCCCGCGAGAAGCGGCCGACGGTGATGCTGCATCCCGATGATGCCGCGCGCCTGGGCATCGCCGATGGCGCGCTCGCCCGCATCGGCAACCGCCGGGGCAGCGTGCTGCTGCACGCCGCCGTGTTCGACGGCCTGCAGCCCGGCGTGGTGGTGGTCGAGAGCGTGTGGCCGAACGGCGCCTTCATCGAGGGCATCGGCATCAACGCCCTGACCAGTGCCGATCCGGGCCTGCCGGCGGGCGGGGCGGTCTATCACGACACGGCCGTCTGGCTGCGGCCGGCGGGCTGACAGGGGCAAGCACGGGGGGGCCTTGGCAACACCAGCAGCGGCAGACGCCGCCCACATCATCGTGGTCGGCAACGAGAAGGGTGGTTCGGGCAAATCGACCACGGCCATGCATCTGATGGTCGCGCTGATGCGCGACGGCTATGCCGTCGGCTCGGTCGATCTCGACGCCCGGCAGTGGACGATGACGCGCTACCTGTCCAACCGCAACGCAACGGTGAAGCGCGAAGGTGCGGACCTGCCGCTGCCGCAGCACTATTTCGTGCCGCGCAGCGACAAGCCCGACCGTGGCGAGGCCGAGGCGGAGGAGCAGGCGCGCTTCCTGAAGATCGTCGAGCATCTGCGCCCGCGCGTCGACTACATCATCATGGATTGCGCCGGCAGCGACAGCTTCATCGCCCGGCTGGCCCATTCCTACGCCGACACGCTGGTCACGCCGCTGAACGACAGCTTCCTCGACCTCGACGTGCTGGTGATCGTGGATGCCGGCGGGCGGGGCATCGTGAAGCCGTCGGTCTATGCCGAGATGGTGTGGGAGCAGCGCAAGCTGCGGGCCCAACGCGACCGCGGCTCGATCGACTGGGTGGTGATGCGCAACCGCCTGTCGAACCTGAACTCGCGCAGCAAGCGCGACCTCGCCGACGTGCTGGGCCAGCTCAGCCGGCGCATCGGCTTCCGCCTCGCCCCCGGCTTCAGCGAGCGGGTGGTGTTCCGCGAAATGTTTCCGCGCGGCCTGACCCTGCTCGACATGCTGGAGATGGGCGAGACCGGCGGGCGCAACAGCATTTCCATGGTCGCCGCCCGGCAGGAGGTGCGCAGCCTGATCGCCGCCCTGCAGCTCCCCGAACGGGCGCCGCGCCAGGACCTGTCCGCCGCCTGAGGCGCGCCGGCCGGTCAAGTTCAGCGGAGCGCGCGGTTTCCGGCTTGGATGGCGCGCCGCAAGCCACACATAGTAGGGCGGTATAGGGCTGGGATCGAAACGCTGGGAGGGACGATGTCCGGCAAGCCGCCAGTGGCTGAGCCGTCTACCGCTGTCCAGGCCTTCCTGCGCCAGGCTGCCGCGGTGCCAGCCGTGGCCGGGCGCCGTGGCCGGCTGATCTTCGCGCTCGACGCCACGGCCAGCCGCGAGCCGGCCTGGGATGCCGCCTGCCAGCTGCAGGCCGAGATGTTCCAGGAGGCGGGCGCCGGCGGGCTGGAAATCCAGCTCGTCCACTATGGCGGCATCGGGGCCTTTGCCGCCTCGCCCTGGCAGGGCGATCCCGAAGCCCTGCTGGCGGCCATGCTGGCGGTGCGCTGCACCCCGGGCAAGACACAGGTCGAGCGGGTGCTGCGGCATGCCGCGGCGGAGAGCCGGATCCGGCCGGTCCAGGCGCTGGTGTTCGTGGGCGATGCCTTCGAGGAGGATATCGACCGCGCCGTCATCGCCGCCGGGGGGCTGGCCTTGCGCAACCTGCCGGCCTTCGTCTTCCACGAGGGCGGCGACCCGGTTGCCGCCCGCGCCTTCCGCGAGATCGCCCGGCTGTCGGGCGGCGCCTATTTCCCCTTCGACCAGGGCAGCGCCGCCCAGCTCCGCGCCCTGCTGCGCGCGGCCGCGGCCTTTGCGGCGGGCGGCCGCAAG
>CAZEQG010000357.1:2564-3892 GCA_964514295.1 uncultured Alphaproteobacteria bacterium | reverse complement strand
CGCCGCCCTCGCCGGCCACGGCCTCAGCGGGCGCATCCTCGCCATGCCGGCGACCACCCGCACCGCCGAGGAGGCGGCCGCCGCCCTCGGCTGCTCCGTAGCCGCCATCGCCAAGTCGATCGTCTTCCGCGCCAAGGATCATGACCGCGCCGTGCTGGTGGTGGCGAGCGGCGCGAACCGGGTGGACGAGGACAAGGTGGCCCTGCTGCTCGGCCTGCGCATCGGCCGGGCGGATGCCGCCTTCGTGCGCGCGGCAACGGGCTTTGCCATCGGCGGCGTCGCGCCGGTCGGACATGTTTCGCCGCCGCTGGTGGCGATCGACCGCGACCTGATGGCGCTGCCGGCGATCTGGGCGGCCGCGGGCACGCCGTTCAGCGTGTTCCGCCTGACGCCGGAGGAGCTGGTGGCGATCACTGGCGGCACGGTCGGCGAGGTCGCGGTCAGCCGCTGACCCTGACCGAGGGGCCGGACAGGATCATCTTGTTCTTCACCGGGCTCGACATCACCAGCTCGGTGCGCGTGTCGCCAAAGGGCCGGAGCTGGGCGACCACCGCCTCGAGATGCTGGATCGAGCTGACCAGCACCTTCAGCACGAAGCTGTCCTCGCCCGTCACGTGATGGCATTCCATCACCTCGCTCAAGGTCCTGGCGATGCCCTGGACCTTGGGGTAGTGTTCCCCGCTGGTGCGCAGATGGATCAGCGCCAGGTTGGGGTAGCCGATCTTGGTCGGATCGATCACCGCGCGATAGCCGACGATGATGCCCAGGTCCTCCATCCGGCGCACCCGCTCGGCGATCGCCGGGGAGGACAGGCCGACCCGCCGCCCCAGTTCGCTGAAGGACAGGCGCGCATCCTCCTGCAGGGCCCGCAGGATCTGCCATCCCACCTTATCCAGCACGCTTTCCGAATCGAAACTCATTTTCTGTATCGCTTTCAGATCGATAAATGATTCCCCAGATTAGTTTCGATCCACAGTTCCATCAACATTTTCCACAGGCTAGTTTGCATATCCGGAAAGATACGGAGGGAAGGCCGTCCGATGGAGGCTGATCTGTTCCTGCGCGCGCTCGCGATCGGCTTCGCCATCGCCGCCCCGGTGGGCCCCATCGGGCTGCTGGTGATCCGGCGCACCCTTGCCGCCGGGCCGGTTGCGGGCTTTGCCGCCGGCATGGGGGCCGCCACCGCCGACGGGGTGTATGGTGCCGTGGCCGCCTTCGGCCTGGGGGCGGCGGCGCTGGCGCTGGCGGGCGATGCCTGGTGGCTGAAGCTGGGCGGGGCCTGCCTGCTGGTCTATCTCGGCGCCCGCACCCTGGCGACGCCGCCGCCA
>CAZEQG010000357.1:0-2546 GCA_964514295.1 uncultured Alphaproteobacteria bacterium | reverse complement strand
CCGGCGACTACCTGACCACGGTGATCCTGACTTTGGCGAACCCGGCGACCATCCTCAGCTTCGCCGCCGTCTTCGCCGGCATCGGCCTGGGCGAGGCGGCCGCGGGCGGCGGCTGGCGGGCGCCGGTCATGGTGGTGGCGGGAGTGTTCCTGGGCTCGGCCGCCTGGTGGCTCATCCTGTGCGCGGCCGTCGCCCGGCTGCGCCATCGCCTGGGGCCTGGCGCGCTGGTGTGGGTCAACCGCGCCGCCGGCGCGGTGCTGATCGGCTTCGGCTTCGCGGCCGGCCTGTCATAGCCGCTGGCCCTGACGACCGCTGGCCGCTATGCCGCCTCGCCCACTTCGGGCAGCAGGTCGGCACGCATGGTCTCGGCGATCTCGCGCAGGCGGCGGGCGGCGGCGGCAATCTGCGCATCGCCGCGCGCCGCCGCCTGGCACAGAAGCTGCTCGGCAATCGTGTCGAACTCGGCGAGCGCCGCCAGATAGCGGGCACGGTCTGCGGGATCGGCTGGCTTCATTATGGGCATTCTCCCTGCTGGTCAGCGCACCGCTTCCACGATCGCGCGCAACGCCTTGCGGCGCGTCACGCGGACGGCGTGCTGGTGAAACGCTTGTTTCGATGCCGGGAATATGAGGATCAGACGTGCACAAACAATGACGTCGGATTGCGAAATTGACCCCGCCGGCGCAAGCTCCTTGCGCCCCGCGTCACCGCCGGCACAGAAAAGTTTCCGCTGCCCTACCGCCTCACATAGGAGGCGATGTAGGTCTCGTTCTGATAGTCGTCCGGCGCCCTGGTGATGTCGACCTGCGACAGCACGCAGCCGGCGATATCGGCCCCGGCTTCGGCAAGGGCGCGCAGGCCCTGGACCACGGCAGCGCGGCCGGTGCGCTCGCTGCGCACGACGTAGACCGCCTTGTCGGCCAGCCGCGCCAGCAGCAGCGTGTCGGAAAATCCGGTGACCGGGGCGGCGTCGAGGATCGTCAGGTCGTAGCTGCGATGGGCCTGCTCGACCAGCCGGCGCATCGCCGGTGCGGCCAGCAGATCGCCCGGATTGCCCAGCTCCGTCCCGGCGCCGATCACGTGGAAGCCGCCATCGGGGGTGAACTGCACCACCTCATCGAGGCCGGCGAGATCGGCCAGATAATCCGACAGGCCGACCGCCGGCGGCTCGCCGATCTGGCGGAAGACACTCGGGTTGCGCAGGTCGCAGTCGATCAGCAGCACGCGCTGGCCGGCGCGCGCGGCAAGGGCGGCAAGGCTGACCGCCGAGGAGGTCTTGCCCTCGCCCTGCACCGAGGAGGTGATCAGCACGCTGCGCGGCGGCCCCGCCTCCGGCGACAGGGCAAGCGCGGTGCGCAGCCGGCGCACGCTCTCGCCGAACACGCCACCCGGCTCCGACAGCGCCGCCTGGAAGGGATAGCCGCCGGCAAGGTGGCGCTCGGAGAGCACCGGCAGCACTGCCAGCACCGGCAGCCCGGTCTCCGCCTCAAGCTGCGCGGCGGCACGGAAGCCGGGGGCGAAATACTCCAGCATCAGGGCCAGCGCCACGCCGATGACCGCCGCCACCATCAGGGCCGCCAGCAGCAGCACGTTGCGCCGCGGGAACACCGGCTCCGCCGGCACCACGGCGCGGCTGACGATGCGCGCCTCCGGCCGCGCCTCGGCCTCGTCCTGGACGCGCGTCTCCTTGACCCGCTGCAGCACCACCTCGAAGAGCTGGCGGCTGGTCTGCACCTCGCTTTCCAGCGAGCGCAGGGTCGCCTCCGCCTCGGTCTCGCTGTCGAGCCGGGCCTGTATCGACTGCACCTCGCGCTGGAGATTGGCCTCGCGGCCGCGCGCCAGTTCGGCCTCGCTGCCGAGGGAGGCGACGATCTTGCGTACCTCGGCGGCGAGGGTGCGGCGCAGTTCGGCCAGCTCGCCCAGCACCTGGGCCACCTGCGGATGCTCGTCGCGCAGGCGGGTGCGCAGATCGGCCAGCCGCCGCTGCAGCTCGGCCTCCTGCAGGCGGAGTTGGCCGATCAGCGGTGCCCCCAGCACGCTGGCCGAGGCTTCGGCCCCACCCTCCCGCGCCAGCAGCTCGCGGGCCTGGCGGAAGCGCTGCTCCGCCTCCGCACGGGCCGCCCGCGCCTTCACGAGCTGTTCGTTGAAGTCTGCGAGTTGGCGGCGGTAGATCGAGGCGCCCCCCACCTCGACGATGCCGGAGGCGCGGCGGAAGGCATCGAGCCGCCGCTCGGCCTGGAGCACCGCGTCGCGCAGTTCCTCGACGCGCTGGCCGAGCCAGGCCGAGGCACGGGCGGTGGCCGCCTCCTTCTGCTCCACCTGGTCGGCGATGTAGAGCTCGGCCGCCGCATTGGCCGCCCGCGCCGCCAGCTGCGGGTCGGTGGCGGTGAAGCGGATCGAGATCACCCGCGACAGGTCCGCCGCCGCCACCTCCAGCCCGCGCAGATACTCGTTCACCGCCGCCTCGCGCGCCCGTTCGGCCGGATCCTGCGCGCCGGGCGGCAGCGGCGCCGCCTGGAAGGGCGCCAGCACCGGGCCGATCGCCG